>NZ_VPCP01000015.1:0-47286 GCF_013418145.1 Acinetobacter sp. YH12201
GTCATGAGAAAGCCCATATAAATGGGTAATGTACAAGTTGCTGTAGAAGCATGTTTAATTCGTCTGATCACAGATACTTTATAAAGTATTTTAATACTTTTTTGAATCCGTCAATGCGTAAGTCCTAGTATTGACGGTATTGCTATTTGAAGTCAATTTACCTGTGAGCTTATGTCTTGCCTGGCTGACCAATCCTTTTACCCTGGTTCCAATTCTGTATCTGGGGTTCTGGTTAGGCAGCAAAATTTTCCAGGTCAATATGATTGATCAGGATATGATGCTGGGGGGGTTGCATCAGATCAGCCACGCTATCACCCACTTTGGGCATGGACACATCGACTTGAGTCTGGCGAAAATTTTATTATTCGGGTTGGTACTAGAGGCTTTCATCTTTGCAATTATATTCTTCGTGATTACCCGATTATTGTGGCGATGGAATATTATTCAGCACCATAAACGGCGCCGATATTTTCAATAATCATTGCATCTTTTAACTATATTTCACTATTTAGCCTATTCATATTCGCTTTAACAATAAAATAAACTTCTGTCTAATTGTTGATCCCCCGATTTATTTCCTCCCATCAAGAGAAAATTAAAGGAATTAAAGCCCAAACAACATTGGGCTTTTCGAAAATATTGCTTTAATCAGACAGTAAATTTAAAAAATTCTATTGTGTGGTTTTTCTACTTTCGGCAATTGATCGGCAATTTTTTGCGCAATCGCCATATAACTTTCAGCTGCATCATCCCCCACGAGTACAGAAGGTTTACCAGCATCGGCATTTTCACGGATTTGCACATTGAGCGGTAAACGCCCGAGTAAAGGAATATGGTATTGTTCAGCCAATTTGTCACCTCCACCTGTACCAAAAATCTGTTCCTCATAACCACAATTAGAGCAGATATGGGTCGACATATTTTCCACTACACCAATTACCGGAATCTGGACCTTATTAAACAGTTCAATGCCTTTGGTTGCATCCAGTAAGGCAACATTTTGCGGGGTGGTGACAATCACTGCCCCGGTCACCGGAATACGCTGCGCCAAAGTTAATTGAATATCCCCTGTCCCTGGTGGCATATCAATCATCAATACATCCAGGTCTGGCCACAAAGTCTGATTAAATAATTGCATTAAAGCGCCAGTCGCTTTGGGACCACGCCAGGCAACCGGGGTATTGTTATCTCCGGTTAGATGTCCAATCGAGAGTACTGCCATACCGTAGGCATCCAGCGGAACAAAGTTTTCTGCTTCAATCATGGGCGTACGTCCGGCATTGCCCAGCATGGTTGGAATACTCGGCCCATAGATATCTGCATCCAGAACACCGACTTTTAAGCCAAGTTTCTGTAAAGCCAATGCAAGATTGACGGTGGTGGTCGATTTGCCCACTCCCCCTTTACCTGATGAAACCAGGATCACATTTTGAATGCGTGGATGCTTGGGCACATCTCTTTGCTGCGGTGCCGGTTTCTGGATTGGTGGGTTATTCGGATCTTCTGCAGCTTTGCTTTCAGCAGGAGCAGTTTGTCCGGCAGCATCTACCACAGGGGGAAGTTTTTGCGCTGAAGCTGCCGTTGAAGCCTGTGCATCACTTGCACAGCTATGCCCCTGTTTGCCATGCTCAGGATTAGAACAGCTTTCATCCTGTTTATGCTTTTGTTGAATAACATGCATATTCAGTTCCCGGATGCCGCATTTTTCCAGTGCATCGGCCAAATCATCATGAATTTGTTGTAAATGATCAGCTTCTTCAAGATAAGTATGAAGAGTGATTTGTAATACCTGACCTTCTACATTGACCTGAGTAATCCGGTCTTTCAGGGCATGCTTGGAATTGGGCAAGATATAGCCCTGTAACACATTCTGGATTTCTTCCTCCTTCACCTCTTGCGCGGGTGAAAACACAGATTTAAGCGAAGAAAGCCACGACATAAGTTTACTCCAAGTACGGACATACAGCTGAATAGTATAGTTTAGCTTTAAATGCCTCGAAGGTTAAGCATAGTTCTCTATAGCTTGATGAATGTATGAATAAATCCAAATAAATCGATAGCTTGGACTATTTCATATTGTATTTTTATTTATGTCTTCAAAACCCTTGTTTAAGTCGTTTACCTAGTAAGCATATAGGGCGGTAAAACAGCTTCAGGTCAGATTAATTTATCCAGCATCCAGCCTTATTTCTGTTAATAATTCTGCTACAGACATGCTGCTATTTTGTTCTTTATATTGATAAATTGTTTTGATTGTCATTTTATTTTGGGGATAACATGTTACTTAAATATATAATTCCAGTGATTTTTTTGTCAGTAGTGTCATTTAATCACGCAGCGAATGAGACATCATCCATCCACACGCCTTCTGGTCAGTCCATCAGTTTGGGAGATTCTTATTCCGACATGCAAAACCGTATGTCTTTATCCCCCAACTCCATGAGCACACATGAAATCAAAGAAGGAAAAAACCATTATCTAGCCATGGACTATACCTATACAGTTGAAAATATGCTTTACACCATTACCATCGTGAACGATCGGGTGAAAAAAATTGAATGGCTGAATACCGATCAGGATATTAATAAAGATCAAATTACAAAAGAATGATGCAAAATCATTCATAGAAATGGCGACACTGGATAGTCCTTAGCGGTAAAATAACTTTAAAAACAAGCAAATCCAAGTCGCATCATTTTTTAATTTGTACAGGTCTTGGTGGCTATATTCTTTAGCTCTTCCAATTGACTACAGGTATAGGTGTTAAGTTCATCACATCTAATCGCAGCGGCATGTTGCAGTCCTGAACGGGATTTAAATTGCAGCGGCATACTCAGCAAACCGCTGCAATACAAGATAAAGTGTTTATCTCCAAAGATAATCTGCGTTTAAAGAATCATGACCACGACAGCGCACGATGACCTTTATTTAACCGGAATCATCAAGTGCTGATAAGGCGTTCCGGGCCACATGACATAAGGTACGGCAGTATCTGGCTGGGCATTTTGGGGATACATGTTATAAAAACCAGATTCGGCACCGACAATCATGACGTGTGGGCCGGTCTTGATCCAATGGTTACCTTTGGTGGGTTTTTGGGCATATGGGTCGGTATTACTGGCATCGGTTCCACCCGCCAACATATACATAAAGCCGATTTTACCTACATTTGGCGGTTTGTGTCCCATCCAGGCTTCTGCCCATTTCAGCGCATCCTTGTCCATGCACATTGGATCTGGACCGGGGGTAGTCGGATTATCAGGCATACAGGTAAAACCATTATTGCCTTTGCGCAAAGTGCGCATCTTGCCATCTTTGCCTATAACCACAATGGTGGCTGCTGCACTGACTTTTTTCGGTGCTGCGCTCATGGCGCTGGCGATAGCCTTCTGGTCAGCTGCGGAGGTACTGCCCGGTTTGCCACCTGTGGTCTCCGCTGCAAGTATGGCCAGTGTGGATAGAACTATCCATCCGCTCATCATTAATATTTTAGCGATGTTCATGGTCTTTTTCTCCAAATAGGAGGTTATGTTTGGACCCCTCACTCAAGTTATAAGATCCAATATTCGCCTTATAACAAAAATAGCTAAAATGGAGAAAAGCATCATTATTGTTTTATGGATTATTTTTAACCACATTTAATTATTCCATCAATATGATGTACCGCAATGCACAGATTTCATAACAAATGAAATCACTAGGACACAATAATTTACCAATATAGAAACCATGCCACTCACGGTATCCTGAACATAAAACGATCTTATTTGGACTGTCCCCAATATTGTGGAAAAATATTGTCTATTCTCTTTTTGAATAGGGAAAGAACATGATAAGTGATCATCACTTCAGATGTAGTGACAGCTTAAATTTTTCATTAAAAACGCAGCTTCAGCTGCTTTAACCTGTGCTAAAAATTATAGAAGGCTTTAATTTTGCAGCTTCTAATCAGGCAACTGATAAAAATTCTCGAACAAGAGTTTTCTAATAAAAGTTTTTTAATATTTGATTTGGTTTTTTAAATATGGTTCTTTTCAACATGTTTTGAGTTGCCCCATCTAAGCAAGCGGCCACAACTTGAAGGAATTGCCAGCTCCTGCCCACATCTCAAGCACGAAATGCGGCTTCTATTACAGAAATGTCAATTTTTTTCATGGTCATCATGGCATCAAATGCACGTTTGGCAGCCGCACGGTCAGGACTGGTATAAGCTTTCGTTAGGACGATTGGGGTAATCTGCCAAGAGATTCCCCATTTATCTTTACACCAACCACATTCGCTTTCCTGACCACCATTTCCGACAATCGCATTCCAGTAGCGATCCGTTTCATCCTGATCCTCGGTCGCCACCTGAAATGAGAACGCTTCGTTGTGTTTAAATGCTGATCCGCCATTCAGTCCGATGCAGGCAACGCCTAGCACGGTAAACTCCACAGTTAAAATATCCCCTGCTTTCCCTGATGGATAATTTCCAGGTGCACAATGTACTGCACCGATCGATGAATCAGGAAAGGTCTCAGCATAAAATCTTGCAGCGCCTTCAGCGTCATTATCGTACCAAAGGCATATGCTATTCTTTGCAATATTCATCATTTCACCTCTTTATAGAGACTAGAGTTGATGTGATTCGTCATCACTGTCCAATATGTCCAATATCGGTCTAAATATGCTATTCAACACTTTTTCTATATTTAAGCAAAAAATGGAATAGGCCTATTTCATAATTGTATTTTTATTAATCTAAACGTATTTTTTAGTGAGCAAAACTACTAATTTTTCATAGGATTTAATGAATGATGATAAAAAATTATGAGATAGGTTTGTGGTATTCCTCTATCACTAAAATATTTTCATTTTGATAATTAACGATAATTCATGGGAGTCTGAGAGACGATCATTTTTAGGGGGATTACCGATAATTAAATGATTACTACTTTCATTAAATGCTGATTTAGAGTTAAACATAATTTTCACAATATTTTTGGCGTCTAAATCCCTATTTTTATTCATGAAAACCGTATTAGACTTAAGTAGCAAAAGATAGAGGATATTCGTCAGGAATTGATTAATGTGGGCTTTTTGATAGTTTTTTTTGATGCTGCCATGGTTAGAAAAATAGCTAAAGTTGCTGAATTTGAACGATGGTTGATGATTTAAAAATAAACGATTTATCAAAAGAAATAAAAAACGAGCCTCTGTACTCCTCCGGAGTTCCTTCATATTCACCTAAAGGATAAATTAGCTTTATATCCATGACTGAAGCACACGTTCATCCATACTCAAAGACACAATATAGCCCAGCAAAATGGTACATTCTCAGCTCACCCCGATCGAGATAATAAAGGTTAGACAGGATATTCTTGACCTTTTGTACAATATTGTGCCGAATGCCCTAAGCTTTTAGTAAAGTCAAAAACCGCGTTGTGCAGGGTCAAGTACCCATTTAAGGAAAATACATTTTCCTCAGCAAACTCCTCTTTAGGTTTGATACATTATGGCTTTTCACATCAATGCCTTATTCCTCATCTTTGATTTATTGACTAAGAGAAGTTCACCTCTTCAGCAACGCTCATAAAGTAATGGAGGCACCATAGTTTTATATAACCGACTCGCCGAGTAATAAAAAATCTTACACCTAACACCTAAAAAAATATGCCCACCTTAAATATAAGTATTTTAGTAGGAATTACTACTTTAATTATAATTGTAAATACAAAAATTAAAATAAAACAACACATCCAAAATATGAGTAATTTAGTAGGAATTATTCCTAAAAAACAATGAAAAAACATATCAATAAAAATAGATAATATTAAATTAAATGTTTGTAAATAAACAATAAAAAATTGAAAAACAATATTCTAGTTAAATAATATTAATTAAATTAAAAAAACACACTTTAAATACTATCAATTTAGTAGGAATTACTAAAAAAAAATACGTTCATTAAATTAAAAAACAGATTATAATCACGAGCAATTTAATAGGAATTATTACCACAATAATAATCCATTAAATATATTAATTAAAATAAATAAAATATTTCCTAAAATACACCCGAAAATTTCATCATCGTTGAAAAGTTAAGTCTATTACTTTGTGCCAAGATTGGTCGCAGGAGCTTTTCATGAGTGGAAAAATTGATGTGCGCGAAATCGACGCTTTAGTCGATGCACAAAATGGACGTATTACTCCATCTATTTATACAGATCCAGATTTATACGAATTAGAACTTGAACGCGTGTTTGGTCGTACATGGTTATTCCTTTGCCATGAAAGCCAGATTCCTAAAGCCGGTGACTTTTTTAACACCTACATGGGTGAAGATCCGATTATTGTGGCACGCCAAAAAGACGGTTCAGTTAAAGCATTCTTAAACCAATGTCGTCACCGTGCTATGCGCGTAAGCTTCGCAGACTGTGGTAATACCCGTGCGTTCACTTGCCCATACCACGGCTGGTCATACGGTATTGACGGTTCTTTAAAAGACATTCCGCTTGAAGAGCGTGCTTACCCACAAGGGGCTTGCAAAAAAGAATGGGGATTACTTGAAGTAACCCGTGTTAAATCCTACAAAGGCCTGGTATTTGGCTGCTGGGATGAAACAACGCCTGACCTAGAAGAATACATGGGCGATATGGCTTGGTATTTAGATGGTGTTCTAGATCGTCGCCCTGGTGGTACAGTGATTGTTGGTGGTGTACACAAGTGGGAAATCGAGTGTAACTGGAAATTTGCTGCTGAACAGTTCGCATCTGACCAATACCACGCATTGTTCTCTCATGCATCTGCAGTACAGGTGCTTGGTGCAAAACCGGACGATGATGCGTCTAAACACCTTGGTGCAGCACAAACGGCCCGTCCAGTGTGGGAAACAGCGAAAGACGCGATCCAATTCGGTTCACGTGGCCATGGTTCAGGCTTCTTCTTCACCGAAAAACCAGATGCAAACGTTTGGGTAGATGGTGAAGTAGCAAACTATTTCCGTGAAACTTATGAAGAAGTAAAAGAACGTTTAGGTGAAACCCGTGCACTGCGTCTAGCAGGTCACAACACCATGTTCCCGACACTGTCTTGGTTGAACGGTACTGCAACACTTCGTGTATGGCACCCACGTGGTCCAAACAAAACTGAAGTTTGGGCATTCTGTATCTGTGATGCTGATGCACCACAAGACGTGAAAGATGCATTTGAACGTTCTGCAACCCGTGCTTTCGGTCCTGCTGGTTTCCTTGAGCAAGATGACTCTGAAAACTGGGTAGAAATTCAAAAAGTATTACGTGGTTATAAAGCTCGTCAAAACAAACTGATCGTTGAGATGGGTAAAGGCAGCGAAAAAGTACGTGAAGATGGTGTCCCTGGTATCACCAGCTATATTTTCTCTGAAACAGCAGCACGTGGTTTTTATCGTCGTTGGGCAGACCTGCTGATTCATAAAGAATGGGAAGATGTTGAGAAAGCAACTGAAGCATATGAGAAGGAGCTTGTGAAATGAGTCAAATCAGTGTGGAACTTCATTACGAAATCAGTCAGTTCCTTTATCGTGAAGCAAAATTGCTGGATGACTGGAAATTCCGCGAATGGCTGGATGTTATGGCAGACGACGTTTCTTACGTCCTGCGTACGACGCCAAACGCGCAAACCCGTGACCGTCGTCGTTCAGTTGAGCCACCAACAACTTGGGTGTTCAACGACAACAAACATCTGTTGGAACGCCGTGTAGCACGTCTGGAAACAGGTATGGCTTGGGCGGAAGAGCCTCCATCACGTACCACTCACATGGTGAGCAACGTGATTGTCGAGCCAACTGAAGTTGCAGGCGAATACGACGTGTACGTGACTTACCTGTTATACCGTTCTCAAAAAGAGAAAGATATTACGATTTACTGTGGTAAACGTCACGACAAGATCCGTAAAGTTGAAGGTGGTTTAGGCTGGCAAATTTTTGACCGCAAAATCACCCTAGACCAAGTGACTTATACCTCACATAACCTGAGTGTGTTCTTCTGATGAATAAGATTTTTGTTTGTCAAGTTACAGTCTAGATATCCGTAGTTTACGTCAGCTGTATGCTAGATGCTTTGATGAATAAAAATCTAGTCTGATCAAAACGGACTTATCGGCAGCCTGTTCTTAGGCTGCCTTCCTTTTAAGGAGTCTCTTATGGCTATTAAACTTATTTGTGCATCTCATAGCCCTTTAATGGAATTTGCTTCACCTCAGGAAAAACGCAAAGAACAGGTTGTTCGTGATGCCTTTGCCAAACTGGCAGTTGAAGTAAAAGCTTATGACCCTACCCTGATCATTACTTTTGGTCCTGACCATTTTAATGGTTTTTTCTATGACCTGATGCCAAGCTTCTGTGTCGGTGTTCGTGCCAAGGCTGCAGGTGACTGGGACTATGGTAAAGATAATGACCACCTGAATGTACCTCAAGACAAGGCACTGGCTTTGGTTCGCAATGTACTGGATGAAGGTGTGGATGTTGCATATTCTTATCGCATGCAAGCCGACCATGGGGTAACCCAGCCTTTACATTTCCTCTGTGAAGGTCAGCTTGACCGTTATCCAACAATTCCGGTTTTTATTAATGGCGCTGCAGCACCCATGCCCACCACCAAGCGTACCATCGCTTTAGGCCGTGCTGTAGGTCAGTTTATCAAATCTTTAAACCTTGAAAATGAACGTGTACTTGTACTGGGTACGGGTGGCCTTTCACACGATCCACCGACTCCGCAAATGGGTTCTGTGCCACCAGAAGTGGAAGAGTTCCTGATTGCGGGCCGTAACCCGACACCTGAAGCACGTAATGCCCGTCAGGCGAATGTGATTTCTGTCGGTCAGCGTCTGGCTGCAGGCGACAAGAGCATTTCTGTGCCTCTAAACCCTGAGTGGGATCTGGCATTACTTGAAAAATTCAAAAATGCAGATTTCGCTGCACTGGAAGCCATGACTGAAGCTGAAATCCGCCGTGACGGTGGCCGTGGTGGTCAGGAAGTTCGTGCCTGGATGGCTGCATTTGCTGCCTTGAGCGAACTGGGCGAATACGACATGACGACACATTGCTATGAAGAAATCAGTGAGTGGATTGCGGGCTTCGGCATCGTATCTGCTGAGTTAAAAGCTTAATGACATGAGCAACATCGAAACCATCCGTGGCAATAGCGTAAATAAAATCAACGCTGAAGCGCATACGGTTGAATTTCAAAATGGTGACGGTGTTGCTTATCACAAGCTGTTGCTTGTAACGGCTGGTATAGGATGTCACTTGGTAAGCTAAGGATACGTTGAGTAAACATATTTATACTCTGCTTAATCTGGAAGAATCACCGGCACTGGTTCCCATAGTGCAGCCAGGCCGCCCAGACTTTTCAATTTGCCGAAAAAGTTGCCTGAAGGCGAAGGTATTGATTGGAATGTTGGGATTATAGATGCTACAAAAATTCTAATCTAAAGGTCTAAAACAGAAGAAAAACTATAGTGACCAGAAAAAAACGCATTTTCAAACAGCTAAAATTTTTAACAACTGTGCAACTCCCTTAAGAGATGTATTTGAAGTGGCCGTAAAGAATAATATTATTTCTAGAAATCCAATGAATAAAATCAAAAACCGTAAGGTTCAAGTTGAAATACCGGACCCCTTTACAAGAAAAGAAATGGAAACTCTTCTTTCATGGCTAGGATCAGAATAATTTTAGCCAATAAAGATATTTGGCAGAAAATCAATTCCAGTTATTGATATAGACAAATCATGTTGCTTAAAAATATTTTTTAACTGCTGTGTGAGTTAAGTTTAAACAGTTTTTATTGTATAAAAATCAGCCCTGAATGGGCAGGGCTGATTTTTAACTGGTTGATGTAGCATTTATTATGAAGATAAATCTACACACAGATATTTCATTTCGAGATATTCATCAATACCGAATTTAGAACCTTCACGTCCTAAACCAGATTGCTTCACACCACCAAATGGCGCAACTTCATTAGAAATGGCACCGGTATTAATTCCGACCATGCCATATTCCAATGCTTCACCGACACGCCATTGACGCGCTGTACTCTGTGTGAATACATAAGTAGCCAAGCCAAACTCGGTATCATTTGCCATCGCCACCGCTTCTTCTTCCGTGTGGAAGCGGAATAATGGAGCCAATGGACCAAAAGTTTCTTCTTTAGCCACTTTCATGTCCTGGGTTACTTCAGTCAGCACGGTAGGCTCAAAGAAAGTGCCGCCTAGACTTGAACGCTGGCCACCAATTTTAATCTGTGCACCTTTGCTCGCTGCATCTGTAATATGCGACTGCACCTTGGTAATTGCATCTTCATCAATTAACGGGCCTTGAGTGGAACCGTCTTGACGGCCATCACCCACTTTTAAATTGGCTACAGCGGCAGTCAATTTCTCAGCCAGCGCATCATAAATGCCATCTTGCACATAAATACGGTTGGCACAGACACAGGTTTGACCGCTATTACGGAACTTGCTGACCATAATGCCCTGAACCGCCTGCTCCAGATTGGCATCATCAAAAACCAGTACTGGCGCATTGCCACCCAGCTCAAGTGACAGTTTTTTGATGGTTGGCGCACATTGCTGCATCAAAATGCGGCCGACTTGAGTCGAACCGGTAAAGCTCAGCTTTTTCACTGTGTCGCTTTCGCACAAGGTTTTGCCCACTTCAATGGCATCGCCACTAATGTGCAGCAATACATCTTGTGGTAAACCTGCCTGTAAAGCTAGCACTTCCAGAGCATAGGCTGTTAATGGCGTTTGCTCAGCCGGTTTAACCAGCATAGAACAGCCGGCAGCAATTGCAGGCGCAGCCTTACGGGTAATCATGGCTGCAGGGAAATTCCACGGCGTAATTGCAGCGGTGACCCCAATTGCCTGTTTGATGACCAACAAGCGCTGATTCGGCAACGTTGGTGTCAGCACTTCACCGTCAATACGGCGCGCCTGTTCAGCAAACCAGCGGATAAAGGAGGCGGCATAAGCAATCTCACCGCGCGCTTCAGCTAAAGGTTTACCTTGTTCAGCAGTCAAAATCTGAGCCAATGACTCTTTATTTTCCTGCATCAAATCAAACCAGGCCCACAGCACATCAGCGCGTTGTAATGCTGTTTGTGCTTTCCATGCCTTCTGTGCCGTCTGTGAACGAGCAATTGCTTGTTCTACCGATGCACGGTCATGGGATTTCACCCATGCCAGCGTGTCATGTGTTGCCGCATCTTTTACTTCGATGTAATCGCCACTTAAGGGCTGATCCAAGCAAACATCCGGATGCTGTAATAAATATTTCAAATGATCTGGAAGCATTTCAATCCCTCATTCATTCTTATGCAGTTAAAGTTGCAAATCCCTGTTCTAAAATAGCCAGGCCTTCACGGAATTGCGCTGTTGGAATGGTTAAAGGATATAGGAAACGAATCACATTACCAGAACGACCGCAGGTTAAAATCAGCAGGCCATTTGCCATTGCATAGTTTTGCACCGCTTTGGCCTGTTCAGCCGTTTCCAATTCTACTGCAACCATTGAACCCAGCGCGCGAATATCAGTGACTACATTGCTGCTGGCTTTAATGTTATTTAATACCGAAACCAGTTCCGCACCCAAGACATTGGCACGATCACACAGACCTTCACCTTCAATCACATCAATAACTGCATGTGCTGCAGCAACGGCGATCGGACTACCCGCATAAGTACCGCCTAAGCCGCCAGGATTCGGTGCATCCATAACTTCAGTACGACCAACCACGCCAGAGATCGGGAAACCACCGCCCAGGCTTTTTGCCATCGTGATCAGGTCTGCTTTGGTTTCGTAGTGATTCATGGCAAACAGTTTACCGGTACGGGCAAAGCCTGTTTGTACTTCATCTGCAATCATCAAAATACCATGCTGATCACACAATGCACGTAAACGCTTTAAAAATTCTGCCGGTACAACATTAAAACCGCCTTCACCTTGCACAGGCTCAAGTACGATTGCCGCCACATCATGTGCAGCCACATCTTCAGCAAAAATGTCTTCAATGCTTTGGATGGCATCGTCCACAGTAATGCCTTTTGACTCTACCGGATAACGTGCATGGAAAACACCCGCCGGCATTACCCCAAAGTCACGTTTGTAAGGGGCAGTTTTACCCGTCATGGCCATGGTCATGAATGAACGACCATGGAAACCGTTACCAAAAGTTACAATGCCGTGACGGCCAGTATAGGCACGGGCAATTTTAACTGCATTTTCTACTGCTTCAGCACCAGTAGAAAAGAATGAGGTTTTTGCAGGGCCGTCAATTGGTGCACGCTCATTAATACGCTCAGCAAGAGAGACATAACTTTCGTAAGGTACAACCTGATAGGCTGTATGGGTAAATTTTGTTAATTGTTCAGTAACAGCAGCAATAATTTTAGGATGACGATGACCGGTATTCAGTACCGCAATACCACCTGCGAAATCGATATATTGATTGCCTTCAGCATCCCAAATTGTCGAGTTCTCTGCTTTCTCCGCGTACCATTGACACATGACACCAACACCACGAGGCGTCGCTTGCTGTTTACGTGCATTCAGTGCAGAGTGTTTACTGTCCATTTTGTATCCTCATTCTTGATTCATACAGTGTAAAATTTTGGCATCCATATCATGTGATTGATGATATGCAAATGACTGGTTGATCTTCCTCATTTTGCGCTTTTATCGGCCTGACACGAGAGCCACTTTGAATCAGATAGACAGGGCCAATTCACCCTGTCCCGAAGATTTAAAAAATCAAAAAACAGAATAATTAAATACAAATCATAAACTTGAAATTACACCATAAAAAAATAGCACCTTTTTATAAGGTGCCATTTTGATAACTGAGAGCAAAAATTTAGAAATTGTACATAAACAGTAAATTCAGCAGTCGGCTATGGCCTGCTGCATCTCCTTGCGCCAAAGAACCGGCATCACCGCCAATGAATACATCATTTTTACCGATGATATATTCGGCTGCCAGCGAAAACTGCTTAACATCCAGCTGAGCACCCAAAATATTGCGTGTAGATGTGGCGAAACCGGACTTGTCTTTATCAAAGACGGTATAGCTGACATAAGGCGTCAGATCGTAATCCTTATAAAAATCAGTCATTTGATAATCCAGATTCGCCACATAATAATTGGCTTTATTGGCCACATGATACTTCGATTCAAAAGAACCTACCGTCGCATAATTTGGATTATCTACAGCCTGGGTATCTGCGCGATTCTGTCCGGCAGTCAGGGTCAGGTTTGCATTCTGGTAGTTTAAGCGACCAAACACATTCCATGCATTGCGATGCCCAGTTTGACCATTGCGGTTATTTTCCAAATCTGAATACCAATACGAGCCGCCAACATTCAGTTTAACCGGGCTGTCCTGTAGTGGAATCTGCTGATTGATACGTGCAACCCACATGTTTTTTTCTTCAATGTCATCGGTGCTGGCATCTTCCGGCTTGACATAATTGGCCGCATAACGCGCAGCATCGTCACCAGTGCCGGCAAAACTTCCCCCATCACGCACAAAATAAGCCACATTGACTTTGGTATTTGTACCTAGCTGCTGCTGCCAGTTAATACCCAGATTATGCACATCTTCCAGTCCGGCATTGTCCATTGAACTGCCGTACCAGCTGCTGCTCCAGAAGCGGCCAATACCAAAAGGCATATCTTGCAGACCCAAGGTGATGCGGCTGTCATCATTCAGCTTATAGCCCAAGTTGGCATTCACCAAAGTTGAAAAATCACATAGGGTATCATTTTGATAGCAACGGTATTCCACATCGCCGAACAATGACTTGGCATCATATTTCAGGCTGAGTTTCGCCGCATTAAACTTTACTTTATGGTCACTGTCCGAATAATCCTTATCCTGATAATTCGCTCGTAGCCACCCCGATACGGTCAGTTTGCCTAAATCGGTATCGGCATCTCCCCAAGAAAGCGAATCTGCCTGCACGGTGGCAGACATCGTAACGGCACTGGCGACAAGCGCACAGAACGAAAATGGTTTTACTAAAAAACGTTGCGACATTATAGAAGCCCCAAAAAAGAAATAATAATTTTCAAAACCAGGTCGCTGGCAAAAGCAAAGTTTCTGACCAAATGGAATCAGCAAAGGCGTTAAATATCCAAACTTATGCCGGGTCAAATATTGCATCCTGCAAGAGACCCTACCCTTAACCTGGATAGATGCCGCGCTCTTGGCGAGCCATCAGAATTCGTTCACATGCCAAAATATAAGCTGTGGTACGTAAAGAACATCCGGCCTGCATGGCTTTGAGCCAAACGTCATGCACAGCATTTTTCATGATCACATCCATGCGCTGATTGATTTCTTCTTCTGTCCAGAAATAGCTGGCAAGGTCTTGTACCCATTCGAAATAGCTGACAGTCACGCCACCAGCATTGCAGATCACGTCCGGTACAACAGTGATTTGACGCTGACTCAGGATTTCATCCGCTTCAGTGAGGGTCGGACCATTGGCCCCTTCCAAAATGATCTTGGCTTGAATAGTTTGGGCAACATGCACATCAATCACCCCTTCCAGCGCCGCAGGAATAAACACTTCTGCGGGAATTTGCCAGAATTTTGCCATCGCGATTTCGTCGCTTGCAGCAAACCCCTGAATCTTGTGATAGGTGTTTGAATATTCCATTAACTTGGGAATATCAATCCCTTGTTCCTGATATAGGGTTGCGGAGTGATCCTGTACGCAAATCACTTTGCTGCCATTTTCATGAAACAGCAAGGCGGCTTCGCTGCCGACATTACCAAACCCCTGCACACACACCCGGGCATCCTTTAAATCCAGGTCAATTTGCTGCGCCACTTCACGCCCGCTAATATACACGCCACGTCCTGTGGCTTTACTGCGGCCTAAAGAACCGCCAAGATGCACGGGTTTCCCGGTCACCACACCGGTAATGGTAGAACCGGCATTCATGGAAAAGGTGTCCATCATCCAGGCCATAATTTGCGGATTGGTCCCCACATCCGGTGCCGGAATATCCTTTTGCGGCCCAATAACCAAATTGATTTCTGCGGTATAACGCCGTGTCAATCGTTCTAGTTCACGCTTGGATAACTGGCTTGGATCAACCCGTACACCGCCTTTGGCCCCCCCAAAAGGTAAATTCAGTGCCGCACACTTAATCGTCATCCATGCCGACAGTGCCATCACCTCATCTAAATTGACATCAGGATGGAAGCGCACACCGCCCTTGCCCGGACCGCGGGTCAAATTATGCTGAACTCGATAACCTTCAAAATGCTGAACGCTGCCATCATCCATAATCACCGGAATATCCACAATCAGGCTTCGCTTCGGACGTCGCAACATATCCAGTCTTTCGCTGAGTTCACCCAGATAAGGAGCCACTTTATCCAGCTGTTTCAGATAATTGTTCCAGGCCGTCGTACCGTGCTCGGTATAGGTGAGCCCCTTCATCATTGTGTTCATTGCATGATCCTGTTTTTTGTATGCAGACGCATTTCCTTGCGACCGCAAAAAGTATAAATTTATCTCTGCTTGTCGGCATTTATTGATTCAGCTCTGTAGCCAGCGTGATCTGAGCTAAAACATTCAGCTTGGATTTTTCGCTTTGGCTTTAACCAAGATATGTGTATATTGCCTGCCGTTTACAGGCCCGTATTTACATGCACTGTGCAACAACGGGATACTTTACAATTACTGCCTGACCAGATTATTTTGCACATACCGATATCGCTCTCACGAGAGCCACTTTGAATTTGTAGGAGAGAGCCAATTGCGTAGCTTGCTTGGAGACTATTTGCTGCAGCGATTACAGCAAGATATCGATGGAACATTGCAGCTACGATTATTTCGCTGCTTACGTAATGCCATAATTGACGGCGTATTGGCACCCAAGACTCGTCTGCCGGCATCCCGCGATCTGGGCCAAAGAGATCAAGGTTTCCCGTAATACGGTATTAAGTGCGTATGAACAATTACAGGCACAAGGGTATGTCGATGCCCGCACAGGACAAGGCACCTGGGTCACAGATAAACTGCCCGAATCCTTTTTAATCAAGGCGGAAAATAGCAACGCCCCTATTCAAGAAAAAAAATCTCAGCAAAGTTACAGCTTGTCTCAGCGTGGTTCTTACTTAATCGGCTATTCAGCAGCCTCGCCTTATCAATGGGGTGCTTTTGTTCCCGGTGCACCGGATGTGACAGAGTTTCCGCATCACATTTTTAGCAAAATTCAGACCCGTTTGAGCCGTGAACCGGAAATTACCCGCTTGATTTACAGCAATGCTGGCGGCTGTCTGGAACTGCGCCAAGAACTTGCGGAATATCTGAAAATTGCACGTTCGGTGCAATGCGATGCCGATCAAATCATTATTACCGAAGGCACGCATCAGGCGATTGATTTAGTCTCGCGTACCTTGAGCGACATTGGCGATGAAGTCTGGATCGAAGATCCAGCCTACTGGGGCGCCCGCAACATTTTGCGCATTAACGGGGTCAATCTGCGTTCACTGCCGGTCGATCAGGAAGGCATTATTCCTGATCTTGATCCGAAAGTACCCCCCAAGCTGATCTTTGTTACACCCTCCCACCAGTATCCGCTAGGTTCACATCTAAGCCTGGAACGACGCAAACAGCTGATTGCAATTGCCCGGCAGCATAAAAGCTGGATTGTGGAAGATGATTATGACAGTGAATTCAGGTTTTCAGGCCAGCCCTATCCGTCTTTACAAGGATTGGAACCTGATTCCCCGGTCATTTATATGGGCACATTCAGCAAAACCATTTATCCTGCACTGCGTATCGGCTATCTGGTGGTTCCGAAGAAACTGTTTTCCCCGCTGCGCATTGTGGCCGCAGAACTCTATCGCGGTGGACATTTAATTGATCAGAAGGCACTGGCAGAATTTATCCGTGAAGGCCATTATGAGGCGCATATCCGACGCATGCGCTTACTCTACAGTAAACGCCATGCATTTCTGATTGATTTAATTCACCGTCATTTAGGTGAAGATTTTCTGCACGAATACAACACGGCAGCAGGCCTACACCTGATTTTAAAACTGCCAAGCAGCAGTGATGATGTCCTGATTGCATCGAATGCACTTGATCAAGGTATTAAGGTCAGAGCCCTATCGCAATACTATACCAAGCACTATTCTACCCGGCAGAAAGGATTACTGCTCGGTTTCGCCTGCGTGAGGGAACAAGAAATATTGGTGGCTTTCGGCGTACTGTTGAAATGCTTGCGCGACAATGGAATTCATACTTTAAACTAGTAAAATTCCGATTCTAATTAAAATTTTATTTTTAAAATCAATATATTATAGGCCAGTTTTTAAACAAGGAGTAAAACCTTTTATGGCCACTTCATTTTATTTAGTCTTTATTTTTCTGTAAACATTTCTTTCTGTAATTTTCACCTTTTTAAAGCAATTGGCTCCCTTCAATAGCTAAAAAATGGCTCTCGTCACCTGACAACAAAAAAGAGAAATTAGCAGCATACATAAACAGCATGTAACAGTTTTGTAATCAAAGTGTGATTTTTCATGTGTTTATAGAAACATCAGCTTTATTAAGTTTAACTTAAAATTAATGAAGTGATTGCGAATTCGGTTACAGTTTCAAAGGATAGATAGTGTACACAAGGTAGAGAGCTCTATTGCTGTTACACTATGGATATTAAGGGAAATTATATGGCAGAACATCAACATGTCTCCACGCCCGATTCATCACACGGCTTAAAAAGTGGACTTAAGTCACGTCATCTTACAATGATCTCGATTGCCGGGGTAATTGGTGGCTCACTGTTCATTGGCTCTGGTAATGTAATCTACTCGGCAGGTCCCGCTGCAATTTTGGCCTATGCTTTTGGTGGGTTGCTCATTCTATTAATCATGCGCATGCTGGGTGAGATGGCCGTTCTCAACCCGGATAGCGGTTCATTCTCAACCTATGCTGATCGTGCAATTGGCCGCTGGGCAGGTTTTACCATTGGCTGGCTGTATTGGTGTTCTTGGGCCTTACTGATGGGCTGGGAAGCGTATGTCGCAGGTAAAATTCTCAACAGCTGGTTTCCGTTTATCCCCATCTGGGGCTATATGCTCCTAGTGATTGTGTCATTGGTTGTAGTTAACTTACAAAATGTCAAAAACTATGGTGAATTTGAGTTTTGGTTTGCACTGATCAAAGTGATTGCAATTGTTATTTTCTTAGTCATTGGTAGCTTGGCCGTCATGCACTTATGGCCATGGAGCCAAGCAGGTGCGACAGGTATTACCCATTTAACCGCTGAAGGTTTCATGCCCAATGGTTTCTCTGCGGTAATCACGGCATTACTCGGAGTTATGTTTGCCTACATTGGCGCTGAAATTGTGACGGTGGCTGCCGCAGAATCACAAAACCCTGCACGTGAAATCCGTAAAGCATCGAACTCAGTGGTATGGCGTATCATGTTGTTCTATGTTGGTTCAATGCTTATTACCGTCTGCCTCATTCCACATAACAATCCACTACTCAAAGACCCAACTTGGGGAACCTATAGTGTGACCTTAACTGCACTTGGTATTCCAGAAGCAAAACACATTGTCAATTTTGTGGTTCTGACTTCAGTGTGTAGCTGTTTTAACTCTGCACTCTATACCTGTTCACGCATGCTGTTTTCATTGTCAAAACGTTGCGATGCACCGAAAAGTTTTGGTTTAATCAACCGTAATGGTAGTCCTTGGATGGGTGTTCTGGTGTCATCATCATTCGCTTTATTGGCAACCTACCTGACGGCCACTGAAAGTATGAATGTCTACGACATCTTTATGTTAGCGACAGGTACAGCGGCACTCTATGTCTATCTCACCATTGCTTTTTCTCAATTACGTATGCGTAAGAAATTAGAAGCGGAAGGACAAGTGATTGACTTTAAAATGTGGTTATTCCCCTGGCTGACTTATCTGGCAATTTTCTTTATTATTTGTGCCCTGATTACCATGCTGGTTGAAGGAACATATTTCAAAGAAGTGACTTATACCAGCTTGCTTGCACTCTTTATTGTGGGATTAGGCATCTGTGCACAAAAATTCAATTGGGGTAAAGATTCACAAAAAAAAATTTCGCAAAATAGAATAAACCTGAGCGACAATATTTAACGCTCAAGCTGATAAAATAAATCTTGGGGACAGAATCAGACCCAGCTGGTAGGTGAATCGTTAATCTAAACTTTCACCTACCAATAACAATAAAAGATCTTTTATCATTCAAAAACTGCTCTTCTTTTTATCGGATATAAATAGTAGCAACGTTCTCAATAGTCGGGCATCATCTGCCTAAAATGCCTTAAATAATCTCCCATTTTATAGATCTTTTTTTCTTGGATAACATGGCGAACAAAATCAAGTTCCCGATAGTCCTTATCTTCAGATTTTAGATTTTCTAATACTGGATCTGATAAAGGGCGCTTTTTAATATCTGAACGCTTTATTGTGTATCACAATGGTTTCAATTACTTATCAATAATACACGATATGATCAAACTCATATACTCGGTTAAGCTCAGTTATATACAGGCATAAAAAAAGCCTAAACCATTGAGATTTAAGCTTCATTTACTTATATATCGTCATTCAACAACATACAAATTTAAGAGGTGGCGTCAATTGAACAAATTTTCTAAATAACTGTTTTATATAATTTAATATTTATACAAAAATCGCAGTGTACACCACAGTGTACAAATTATATGTTGCTGGCCTATTTTCTTCGGGTTTAGTTGCTATATCGGGAGTCAAATTCATATAAAAACAACTCCCCTCGCGCGCGCGTTTTCTTGATTATTGTCTGACGGTATAGCGGTTTGCTGTGTTTTTTCGCTGCTCAATTTTGAGCATCGCTTTTATGGAGTGGTCATCTTGACCATACCCATACTGGTGACTGTACGAAATTTCGTAGTTCATTAACCAACGCAATTTTTCGCTGGTCTACTACGGAAAACTTCAGTTTTAAAAATGCAAAACCTTATAAAACCTTATATTCAAAATACTGCACCTGTTAACAATTGTTGACATTCAAAACGCTGCACCTGTTATCAATTGTTATGGTCAGAACGGGGTACATCCTAAGAAATCCTAAGGTCAGAACCTTATAAAACCTAACCTTTGAACCTGATAAAACCTGAAATCAGAACTTCAGAAAACTTCAGTTTTATTATCAATTGTTATGGTCTGAACCTAGTGCCGGATCGACATCATTTGCACCGATTTTTATGCTCATTTTTAAGAAAATATTGCCATTAAAATTATTAAAAACACCCTGCTTTTTGCACGTAAAAACTTACATAAATCATTGAAAATTAGAGTTAATTTACTTGTTTTGCATGGTAAAATAATAACCAATTTAGAAGTGTTTTTTTAATGATTTTTCCACCTAGTTAGGGTGAAGATTTGGGATTTTGCTAAGCGTTATTAGGCCATCTCCATAGCCCTATAGATACAGTAAGAGGTTATATATGGCTACAAAAACCCTGCAACAAATAGCAAGCGCAAAAGCGGCAGGCTATAAAGATTATGAGATCTGGAATGAATTAAGGAAAACCCCAGATTTTAATGAAAGCACAAAACGAGCAAGAGCTGCCGGATATACACAAGAGCAGATTGCGAAAGACCTTGGATTAAATGTCCGCTTCGTGGATTCAAAGCCAAAACCTAGACCAAGACCACAGCAGCCAGCACCAAAGCCTGAAAAGCCGAGCTTCCTTGCGGATGTTGGTGCCGGGATGGATGATGTGTTTAGTGGTGTTAAACAAGGTGTGCTTTACGCTAAAGATGCCGTGACTGGTGGTGATGATTACGATAAATTCACCAAGGCTAAGGCTGAGGAAAAAGCCCTTTACGAGAAAACACGTAAAGCCAGTGGTGCAGGAATGAACGTAGGTCGATTCGTTGGCCAGACCGTTGCCACATTGCCAGCAGCTGGGCTATCTAAGAGTTATGGGGCTGCTAAGTTGGTATCTCTTCCTGGTATTGGAATAACAGTCCAAAATGCCGCCGTTGGTGGTGCGATTGGTGGTGTTGGCTTTGCAGAGAACGCAGAGCAGCGAAAGCAGAATATTAAAAGCGGTGCAATCGGTGGTGCTGCTGGGGGTATTGTTGCTAAGAAGGTCGGGGATACCGTAACTAAGGCGATTAATGTAAAGCAAAACCGTTTGGTTCCTGGAGCGCAAGAGATTGATGATCTAGGAAAGCAATTTGGTGTTAAGACCACGGTGGGGGATGTTAGTCGAAACCCTATAGCGCAACGTGCAGAAGTACAGATGGAGCGAGTTCCATTGGTGGGTACTACGAAGTTCCGACAAACCCAGCAAGCCCAAGTAAAAGATGCAGCTAGTAAGGTTTTGGATACGCTAAAAACTAAATTGGATGATGTTGACTACAAGTCCATTCCAAAGATTCAGTCAGCAGCAAATGCCGGGGATAAAAATGCAATACGCATCATGGGAATTGTGAACGGCGCAGGTGATGACACTGGTAAGGTTTTACAGGCTGCGGCAGAGATTAAAAACTGGCGTGGTAATCGTGTCTCATCACAAATGTATGACCGGGTACAAAAATTGGCTGGTCCTGGTGCTGTTACGCCAAATAAAACAGTTCAATCCATTGATGACATCATTGCCAGTGATTCTAAGGTCACACCAAATGCAGAGCTACAAAAAGAGCTTCTTGCTATACGTAAAAACCTCGTTGATATGAATATCAAAAAGGATTTCAAGGAAATGCGAGCGGTGCAGTCTCGTTTGGGCGAACTGGTCGATAAGTGGGGCAGACAAGGTGAAAATACATCTGCTTTTACCAAGGTTAGAACAGCCATTGATAATGACCTTCTGGACTTTGCGCAAAGCTCAGGAAATACTAGGTTATTCGGTGAGTTAAAGCGTGCCAATGCCTTGTATGCACAGCTGCAGAGTGGAAAGGATAAGGCTTTTGCAAATGCAACACGAAGCGCAGAGCCTGACCAGATTTTTAATAACTTTATGAAGGCAGGCAAAGGCGATAAAGCTGCAAACTTCTATAAAAACCTAGACCCTAAAGGACAGGCGGCATTGCGTTACCAGATGGCTGAAAACGCTTTTGAAAAAGCATGGGACCCAAACAAGGAGATATTCAGCCCTGCCAAGTTTGCTCAAGAGTTTGAGCGAAATAGCGCACCTTATAGCAACGTATTCAAAGGTGGTGATAAGGCTCAGATGGATGGATTCATCAAGTTGATGCGCCACGTTGAACGAGCAGGCCAATACATTGAGAACCAGCCAAACGGACAACGCGCCGTAGATTGGATGATTGTCGGTGGAACGGCGCTTAACCCAGCTTTGGCTGCGAAAGTAGGTGGCTTATCTGCCATGGCTAAAGTATTGCTCACTACCGAAGCAGGGAAGCGGATTTTACTCGCTGCTAAGGATTTACCACCTGGATCGGCAGGACTTACAAACCTGTTCAACTCTGCTCAAAAGTTGGCGGTGGTCGGTGCGGCTAATCAGGCCTCTCGATAATTATTGGCGATGGGAGGTTTAGGCGAGTGCTTGGCCTCTCATGTTGAAAATATTCAGCTTTGAGTCAGGGGTGGAAATTATGAAAAAAGAGTTGGGCAGACCCACGAATTTAACAGATGAAGTTATTGATAAGGCCAAAGAATACTTAATCAGAGGCTTTGAGGACGTTGGTAATACCGTTCCAAGCGTTGCAGGACTCGGCTGTTATCTTGGTGCATCACGTTCTAGTCTGTATGAATGGGCAGGAAAGGATAAAGATTTCTCGGACACGTTAGACGCTATCAAGATGAAGCAGGAGATGATGTTGATTGACGGCGGCTTAGGTAGTTCAATGAACAGCACCATTGTTAAGCTGATGCTAGCCAATCATGGGTATTCTGATAAGCAGAAGATGGATATTAGTGCCAATGTGCAGCCGGCATTTAAAATCATATTTGAAGATGATGAGCCAAACGAATTACCTAACTGAGTTTTATATCGATGATGACGCAATTTTGCGCCGTCATCGGTGACTGACTATCTTTATTTGAACTAGCTAGTTCCTAAAAATTTAGGAGCTAGGTATCGGAAATATTTCGGATACCCTCCTGGAAGCATGAAAACCCACTACACAAAAAGTGTAGTTCTCCTTAATTTGAGGATAAGTAATTCGCACGATCCAACCACCAATGGTGGATGGGCCCACTTCAGCGAAAAACTTCGTTCTACCTCACTGGGGTAAAAGTCTTAACTACGAAACTTTCGTAGACCCACACAGTGTGAATATGCTTTTCAGAAATTACCGAAACCCAGATTTTGGGTATCGGTAAAACTTCAATGTCCTCAAATTGAGGATATTCCCAACTCCACGCATTGCATAAAGTTGGACTGAGTGACTTTGAGTAACTCAGTTCCCAAAAATTTGGGATTTGAAATCCTGAATTAACTTGGTCGATTTTGGTTTTATCTGCTTCCACAAAAAAATGGAGCAGGTTTCTAGGTGAAAAACACTTGGTCACTTTTGAAATGCGAGCAAGTTTGCTCATATCCCCCATTGGGGTAGATGCTTCCCCAAAGTTGGGGAGGGTGTCCAGATTTGGACAGGGGTATATCCAAAATTGGAGACACTCTACCGATACAGGAATTCCTGTACTGATACCGATAGCGGAAATCCGCTACCGACCACCAAAAATGGTGACTGCGTAAAATTGCGCTCTTGAAAATTAGTGGAGCGTAAATGATATTCGCGTGCAGTCACATGCAAATGAGCTTGCTCAAAATTGAGCAGGGGTATTGTTTTACGACTTTCTCGTAAAATAGATACCCCCAAATTTGGTGACATCTAGCCAGCGCAAAATTGCGTTCGTTCACACGGCATAAAATTGCGCTCAGTTTTGAGTACATCTTGTCAGCGATAAAAAAGCACCTTATGGTGCTTTATTGGATTAATTGGTTTTATTGATTGCCATGTGGTCCGTTTGGGAAAAGCTCTTTCTCTTCCTCTGGGGTGAGCCTTCTCAAGGGACCTTGTTCTCTTTCCAGATCCAATAAAGAAACTGTTTCTAACTGTCGTTTCGTGAACTTAAAACCCTTGCCTTTAGTGCTGCAAGCTACAGACCAAATAGCTTCGGCAATTGTATCGGGGAAAATTATAGAGAATTCATTCTCAGGTCTTGTTATAGACTTTATGACCTCACCATTTTCATCGTATTTGGCGTATGCGAGGGTTTTTGATTTTTTACTACTACAAGAATATCTCTCAAGAGATTTTGAGCTTGTGTAGATTTCATCATTGGCTTTGCTTTTGTCGGATCTACTCCATACATCAACTGTATTACTTTTAGGATCGTACTTGTAGAAATCTTTATCTATCCAAAAACTCTCGACATTACTAGATGTCACATAAGTCCAGTTGGCGCCAAAACTAAAACTAGATGCAACTAACCCGCACACTAATAATATTTTTTTCATAATTACCCCTCTTATTAAATAACCAAATTTATAGCACATAAGTTTGATTTTGGATGGCTTAGTGGGCCAGTTGCTGCCCCAATACTGATAAGTAATTTTTGTATAAAAATCACTCATTCCGTATGTTGCTGAATATTTTTATTCTTGTTTACGCACAAAAATTAAGTTGTTTACGAATAAAATCCCGTTTGTTTACGCACAAAAAAGCCCCCGGTTAAGGAGGCTCTTCTTACTTTGTTGGAAATTTCTCTTTTATCCATGTAAGGAGTCCTGCAATTAAATCGCTAGCTGGAGTGACAACTGAGGACGAATTAGATGGGGAGTTCTCATCTCTATTAGGGGGATTAAAAGAATGTTTAATCAAATTCAGCATGATTGTTAAGGCAACTGCAAAAATAATTGTAATTAAGGTGAGGATAATTCCTGTAGACAACACCCTATTATTCAAAGGTTTTTCTTGGATATCTTGCTGTAGTTGTAATTTTTTGACTTCATTTGGTTTAATTATTTTTTTCTCTATTAACGTTAACTTTTTTTCGTCTAATTTTATTTGTTCTTTCTGTATGTTAATCGCATCTTCAGCTAATTTAAATTGAGCATTAACAAAATACCAAGATTTGTATAGCCCAACTGAAAGAAATGCACAGCTAAATATTACCCCCACTCCAAATATGATGTTTTTAAACCATCGTAACTGTTTTCTCTCTGCAGCTTCGAGGTCAATGTAAGTATTCGATACTATGTTTTCAGATGATGAAAGCATGTCCTGTTCATCTGCATTCGGAGTTGAGTTCCTCTCTGGAGAGAGAGGGCTTTGCTCTTGGTGATTTGCTGAAACTTGTTCTGGCATAATTATCTCAAAAATAAAAAGCCCTTTAAAAAAAGGGCTTAAAAAATAAAAAAGAAATTAACGTAGAAAACCTAAACCTTGTAATCGAATACGCATAGCTATCTGAGAAACATTAAATTTATCAGAAAGACCCTCGATCGTTCTAATATTTTCTTCCGTAATAGCATGCTCTAATGCAAATTTAGGCATTAACAATTGGGCAGCAAAAGTATTAGCCTGACTTTCCAAATAAGACTGAGCATTACCAGTGAATATATGCTTGCCATCACGGAGTTGATGTTTATCTGGGGTTACATGACCTAAGACATGATGGCCGATTTCATGTGCAGCAGTAAATCTACGTCTAACCACACTATCTTTTAAACTAACGTAGACGATTTTTTTGCCATCTTCTAAACATGCCATTCCATGAATATCATCCGACTCAGATGAATCCAAAGCTCTAACTTCAATATCAAGTTTCGAAAGAATATCATCTAAATCAACTGGAAGATGTCCGTTCCAATGGTTCTTTAAGACTGTATCAGCGTAAGACATAGTGTTTTACTCCAATCAGTTTGCTTACGAATAAAGTGAAAGTATTTTAAGTAATAATTCTAAGACTTCAATGGCAATAAAGATTATGTAACACCTATAAAATGCAATATATAGTGATATTGTGCAATAAAAAAATATCCATATATCGATAAATGCCCCATTAAAGGGGCATACAAGCATCAAAGCAATTGCAGTACATCGGCTTTAATCTCTGTCACTTCCTTTTCATTGCCACTTTGGTCTTTCCATTTCCTTGTTCGCAAGCTGCCCTCCACATACACCTTGCCACCTTTTTTGAGGTACTTCTGGGCAATCTCTCCCAGCTTATTGCTAGCGGTGATTCTATGCCATTCTGTGAGCTGTTTACGCTCGCCAGTAGTCTTATCTTTCCATTGTTCAGTAGTGGCCACACTGAATGCGGTAATGCTTCCGCCGTTGGGGAAAGTCTTAGTCTCAGGGTTACGACCTAATACACCCATCACTGTGGCCTTGTTTACGTTTGGCATTGGTTTAAATCTCTCTAATTTTCTCAGAATGTCCATTTTGTAGGGGCAACATGGGCAACATGGGCAACATGCTTGCTATCAAAGCGTTTCAGGCTGTTGCCTCTTTTTTTCCACTTGGGCAACATGGGCAACATTTGAGGTAAATCTTAATTTGTTGCCTTTGTTGCCTTTTGCGTTTCTCTATGGGCAACATGCTCAAAGCCTTTATTTATAAGGTTGTTGCCCTTGTTGCCTTTGTTGCCCTGTGTTTTTACTATTCCCAGCTAAAAATAGCCTCTTTAACTGCATAAACTCGAATCGATTTGCTTCGACTGGGTAGGCGAACTGTCTTTGTATTCTTCCCTGTATCATGTTCTAGCAGTTCTTGAATAAGTAAAGCCTTTGCAACTTTTCGGCTATCAAGACTTTTGCACACTTCATTTTTGAATTGCTCAGGTAGAACAAGAAATAATTTTTCGCCATTTTCTATCTTCCAGTACCCAACTCGATTAATAATCTTTTCGATATATTCGGGGTCTGGGGTGATTGATTCAAAACGGCTGGATTCATTCGCCTCAAAAAAGGCTTTAACCTGCAAGATATATTCTCGATTTTCATAATCTCCAACATACTCAAAGTCATTCACCCATTCATTAAAAACGGCCTTCACTGCATTAAATGCCGTACCTGATTTCCATCCTGTAATCCCTGCTTGAGTGGCAATCTCCCCTGCTGCTGCAATTAAGGCAAAGGCATTTGCCACTCGTACAATATGGCCTTGACTGTGACTTGCTACCAACTCAAGGTTGTATTGCTCCAATAGTTGCTTGGCTTGATTTGTGGTGCTTTCCTTGTCACTGGTTAGGTATTTAAGCCACTCCATACCAGCAACGCCGTAGGATTGATTAGAACGCTCCACTAACAGCCTAGATTGCTTCGCAGCACTTTCGGCAAAGTCAACCTGATCAAATAGCCCATGTTCGGAATGACTTATATCAATATCAATCAGGCGGATTTCCTGACCCAGCTTGGTCTTTTGTCCGCTTTCCTGCATGATTTCTTTTAAACTTTTTTCACCAGTAGATAGAAAAATAACTTTCCAATCATAAGACGGTTTAGCGGTTATCTGCTTTGTCATGCGTCCTTTGCCTTTACCATTTGCCAGCATATAAACGATATTGCCCAGCTCTTTAGGGTTAGTAACTTCCCCTATCTCGTCCAATGCTAAAAAACCGTCATTGTGCATATAAGCTGTATGTTCTAAAGCATTGCCTGTGGATTTCCATGTTTTATGATATTTGCTAGGTTTTCCCCATACGCTGCACCCAACATACAAGGCCGTTGTTTTACCTTTTGAGGATTGCCCTTTGAAGTGAACGCCTGCACCATTCTGCTGCTCCAATGGGGCAAGTAATTGACCAGCAAAAGCGGAACTCAGTGCGACTACTAATTTGCTATGGGTGGCAATAGGGATAGAAATGTTATTTTGCCACTGTTCCAAAGTGCCGTTGCTTTGATAATTACTATCGACCCCTTGTGCAGTTTGATAAACAATTGAATCACCATTTTCATGCTGTCCGATCTGCTTGTTGGGCAATACGAATATATTGTCATGCCACCCCACGCGGTCAACACATAACGCCCTAGCATCAGTCGGGTAACTCATTAAATAGCTTTGCAGTAAATTTCTCGCCCTTCCATCAGGTGCAATAATTACCCCTTGATAAGCTAAGGCTTTGCGTAGCTCTACACCGTCCGACTGGAATAGCTCCATAGATAAGGCTTGAGTATGTTTAACTCCATCAGCGTCATACCATTCTAACAAGCGACCCCATGCGTTATTAGTCGTGTCCCTTGTTTGTGCCAGCACATTAATAGGACTTGATATATAACGCCTCAATTCATCCTCTTTGGTTTGTTCAATGTAATACAAGCCATTTTCAAGGAGATGAAATACACCGTCACCATATTTAAACGGCTTGGCTAAATGCCCTTTAGGTAAACTGGTCTTTTCGGGTAAAGCCTCTATAGCCTCATCAAGAAACGCCAGTATTTCGGCTGTGCAATCCTCTTTATTGAACTGATAGAAGAACTCACTCACACCAATTTTTAAATACTGGTTAAGCAATCTTACAGCCGTGTTTTGTTCCAATGCTTTGAATGGCTCAAGGTGCATTTGCTCAGGTGTGACAGGTAAATAAAGCTGCTTATAGCCTGCCTGTGATAGCTGGTTAATAACGAACTGTATTTGTTCAAAATCAAACGGCTTTAATGCTGTTAGGTGTTTACTGCATAGGTTCGGCAATATAACCAATACAACGGCGTAGCCAGTCTGTGCAACTTTAAAGAATGCCTCTAGGCTGTAAGTGATAATGACAGGCTTGGCATGGTCAAAATCGCCATACCTTGCAAAACCTTTAGCCAGTCCTCTATCTGTATTTTCCCCATCAATTGTGAGGTCTACCATCTCGCCATCTATCAAGACTGCACTTTGAATATGCTCAAGCTGCCCATTGTAGATAGGCATAATCAAGGGTTTGGCTTCACTGCCATCATCAACATAGATCGGCTGCTCAGGACTGCCAAAACGCTGTATTAATGGATGTGATGAATAAGCATCATTAAACGATACAAGCTGCACACATTCGTTTAAAATGGCATCGGGTGCTATTAGTTCTTTGGGGTGGTCATAATCAAGCATTGTGGCTACCCCCTTTCATTTTCTCCCATTCAGTCTTATATGCTTCTGCCTCTTTAGCATGGTTGCGGTGGCGGTCTTCTGCTAAATATTCATACATATCTAAATGAGTGACCAACTCAGAAAAATGATACTGACTGACTTCTTTTCCACTCTCTGCCAGCTTGTTTAACTTCATTACTTCTTTTCTGATATGGCTGATTGCTGTACACATCCAATTCATATCTGATTCGGATAATGAAGCTAGGTCATGCATGTCGCCTGCATCGTATTTTTTAGGTGTATTTGTAGAATTGATTTGATTAGGCATGAGAATGCGCTCCTAGATTTGATTTAGAAGCTCTGCCAATTACGACCAAGTAATTATGGTGGCAAAGCTGAAAGGGGTTGGTCGACCAGTAATCTAGGTAACTGGCACACTCGAAAGTGTCCCCCTCCAGCTCCGCCATAACATGCGAACGCATAGAGAAAATACACATACAAAAAAAGTCCATTAAGCGGACTGTATGCGCTAGATATTCATAGCCGACCAAAGCTAACTTTGAGATTTTGCTCAAAGCCCGATTAATATAACCATACTTGGGCATGTTAGCAATATCGAATAATTTGTTTTTCATGCTTCTGCCCCTCTCAAGTAAGCATCAATAAGCTGCTGTAAGCTCTCCCCATGCAGCACCACAACGCCAGTAGCTTGAGGGTTTTGCATAAGTTGCTTCATACCGTCATCAATGGCTTGAACTCCACCGCCTACGGTGATTAGTTCGATAAAACTACAAGCCTCATTGTTTACGATTAAATCCGCCTCAATATCTGCCTCGGTGTTAGTGCGATATGAAGCCAGTACAATGTCTTTCATGCTTTCACCTCACTGCACACGGTTAATATGGATATCTGAATTAATCAAAACGCCGTCATTTGATAATCCGACTTGCTGGCGGTTATCCATCATTTGTAATAAATGCTGTTCTGCTTCTTCAAAGCTAATGCCGAAATGCTTTGCAATGTCCTCTAGGCTGTACATAGGTTCGCCGTCATCCGTGTAACCGCTTGGCGGTGGCAGTAGGTTTAATTCCTTAGCCTTTTGGTGCATTTCCGCTTTGATATGCTCAGGCGTGTAGTGCATCGTTAAAATGAGTGCCTGCTCAGTGATGGGGTGGTGTTCTCCGTACTGGGCCAGCATTGCTTTGTAGTGGTCAAAGGCTTTGAAAAATTCAGGGGCTACATGCTCAGTCATTGTGTATACCCTCAAAAGTTAGCTGTAAATTATTTTTGCATGTAGTGATTCTTAGATTTAAATCACGCATTGAATAACGATGGTTCACCAATCCAGTGCCATGAAATGAGCCTTTCGCTTTTTGGGTCTTTGCCTGCATACATAAGCGGTTTAATTCTTCATAAGCGGTCTGTCTTGCTGAATAGCTCCCAGTCTTGCGTATGGTCGGCAATACCTCAGCAAATACCCAATTTTGGAAGTTCAACGCTTCGGGTTTGGTTGATCTGAATACAATGCGGTAAAGGTTTTCTTCACTGATAAAGGTAATAAACTGATTTCCGCTTATAGTGGGGTACACAAACTATGTGTACCCTTTGGATTTAAATTAAATCGGCTTGGGTTTGCTCTTTGCATTCCTAACGCATTGCATACGTCAGCAAGACAAAACAAAGGCTGTCCGCTTGCATCAAGGGCAACCCTTACGCCGTGTTCATTAAAATTGAAAATAGATGGTTTCATGGTTAAACCCCTTTGAGTTCATAACGTGCATGAGTACCAGTACCCGAACTATTACGCTCGTTATAGGTCACAATGTCATAACCTGAATTGCGTAAACGCTTGATGATTGCACTCAGGCGGTAACACTTAAAAAGGCGGATTGCATCAACCTGGGTAATGCTTCTGCCTTGTTTGAGGTGGTCTAAAACTTGCTTTAATTGGGTGTTATAAGTGCTTTCCATTCTATTAAGCCTCCATTGCTGCAAGGCTTTGCTTTTGCTTGTTGTGCCACTCTACAAGCTCGGAATAGTCAAAATATACTGGGGCCTGTTTGCTATCCCCTGTTTTGATTGGTCGCGGAAATGCTGCATCAGTACGCACGATATGGCGTAATGATTCACGGCTTACATCAAGAATTTGGCAAGCTGTTTTGAATTGAACACGGATTGGATTAATGGTCATTTATGCACCTACATGGCTAAATATTGTTAGGGCATAAAAACAAATAAATATTGGGGTCAGGAAGCATCAAAGGGGTAATGGCAATATATAAAAACTGCCATTACCCTAAAATAAGACTATGATTTTTATTGTTTTATTAGGGTAATACCTTTGGTTCTATTTAGGGGTTGGTTTTTCTATTTCCTCCATTTTTAGCAATGGGGTGACGGCAGATTTTATCGATTGCAGTTTGAATATAGTCGCTATCCATATCAGGATGATGTTCTTGAATCCATGCTTTCACATGCTTTTGTTGGGGTATTGGTTGCGGTTGTTTGCTATCAGGGTCAAAATCTTTCCACCAATGATTTACAACCGCCTTTACAGCTTCGAGTGCTGGCGTTGTATATGTAGGTTCAGGCAATAAAATTACATCATTCTGATTTGTCGTTTCTTGATGATATGGTTGAACCTGATTGACTTGAATCTCTGCTTGCTGTGTTAGTTCAAGGTAGTCATTCTTTTTCAGCCATGCTTTTAACTCTTCTCTGTGTATTTTTGTTTTAGGGTAAGACATGGTGTCGATGTCATCTATCCCAACTCTTGATTGTTCGATAGATTCGATATAATTACCGTAATCATTTTCACGCTCTAAAACTATTAAGGGTGATTTCAATTCTTGAGTAGCAACCGCCTCAACTAATGCCCTCATCATCATTAAGCAATCCATCCAATTGATAGGCTTCTTATGTTTTAGTTGAAAAACTATATTGTTGTTATAGCCAAACTCATAATCAAATGGATTAATAGCACACGTTAAAAGGCTTGCCTCTGCTATAGATAGTATTTTTATATCTTTCCAATGCGTAAGGTTTGGGCTGCCAGCCTTTTGATATAATTCTCGGATTGTAGCCATTCTTATTTCGCCTCCCAAGCATCCCCAAAAAGCTGCTAAGTCAATCGGATTGGGTGTCCGACTTTCGCCCCGTCAGGCTAGACTTAGCAAACTGAATATAATCTATATTTACCTATATTTGTGCATTTATTGGCTAGTAGCGCGACATACTTTGTCACTTAGCCTTTTTAAACTGGATGATGCTCTGATCTGCAATTTCTTCTAAATGGTTCGCGTACCATTGCATCATATTGGCCCTGTCCTGTAGGTACTGGGCCTTGTTATACACCCCTGCTACACCGTCCTTTACGTGTGCCAGTGCTGCCTCAATATGACGTTCATCAAAACCACGATTGTTTAGTAAGGTGCTGGCAATATGCCTAAATCCATGCGGTGTCTGTCTGCCCTCATACCCCATACGGCGCAAGGCCATAATGAAAACCGTGTCTGACTTTGGCTTGCTCTTGTCCGATCTGCTCGGAAATAAATAATCTGAATTGGTTTGGTAGGTCTGCAACTCTTTTAATATTGCTAATGCTTGAGTAGATAAAGGAACGATATGCTCACGGCGTTTCTTCATACGCTCGGCTGGTATATTCCACACCCCTTGATCTAGGTCGAACTCCTGCCACCTGGCTTCTCTTAGCTCGGTAGGTCGGCAGAACAACATAGCTAAAAGCTGCAATCCCATCCGAACGTCCATGGTTGGATAATTATTGATTGCTCTAAGTAGTGCTGGTAGTTCCTGTTCACTCACATGGGACATATTTTGCTTAATACCTTGCTGTAGGTATTTTTGGATGCCTTCAACTGGGTTGTAATCAATACGGCCTGTCACCTTTGCAAAATCGTATATATCGCGACACATGGCACGAACTCGATTTACTTGTTCATAGATGCCCTGCTTTTGTTGAATCCCTTTTAAATGATTCATCCATTCAATCGGTTTGATTGTGGTGTACAAGCGTTTGCCGAAAATTGGGAATATGTGTTTTTCTAATGCACTCTTATTTCGGGTCATGGTGTCCTGTACCCAAGTATTCGCTTTTGTGTCCAGCCATTCACGTGCCAACACTTCAAAGGTAGCGTTATTCTGCTCAAGCTCTTTGCGCTTGCGTTCTTGTTTGGTAATGATTGGATTATCGCCGTGTGAAATGTCTTGAACTATCTCAGATGCTTTTTTCCTTGCACCTTTACCCGATAATTCGGGGTAAGTGCCAATGCCTAGCCACGACCATTTACCATCAGCTTTTTTATATCTGAATAACCATGCTTTTTTACCATCAGGCTTTACACGAAAATATAAGCCATCGCCGTCCAGCTCCCGATATTCTTTTGATTCAGGCTCAAGGTTAGCCAGTACGGTATCTGATAAAGGTCTACGTTTAATTTCTGTTCTTTTCATAGCTTGTACACCAACGGATTCAATAAATCTTGCAATGTACAAGACAGTGTACACGGCGTATGTACACTGTAGCTAGTTATATTTAGTTATGTTTAGGCAAGAAAAAAGGCTCAATCCCTTTAGAATCAAGCCTTTTCGTTTTAAAACTTGGCATATTTTGCCATGTTTTGTTAGGTATTTGGTGGAGGTGGCGGGAGTTGAACCCGCGTCCGCCAGCACTACGCTCGAGAATACTACATGCTTAGATATCGTCTATTGTTTTAACTCTTTGTGACCCGACGAACAGGGTACAAATCGCGATCCTCTAAGTTTAGTACAAAGCCCCGAGGCTTGGCTTTATACGGACTTGTGTGCGTGCGCTTCAGTCGGACTCTCTAACCACAAGTATTCGGAGAGGCGGACAAGCTGCCCTTAGGCAGCTAGAGCGTATGATTCGTCGTTTGCGACTATTAAAATGCAAATTTGATTTACGAGAGAAAATGCGCTCTCGACATGCATCTATGAGTTTCATCACCAGCGTCGAAGCCAGAAACACCCCCAAAGTAGACCGCAATCATAACATAAATGTTCAAACCCGCAGTGCGTTTTTTAAACATTTACACAAACAGATGCGATTAATTTAATAATTGCGTTAATATTTTATTTTTCAAGTCCTATAAAAGAAAAAATTATGAGCTATTTACTTGCACTCGATCAGGGAACCACCTCTAGCCGTGCGATCATCTTTAATGAACAGGGAAAAGTTCAAGCAACAGCTCAGCGTGAAATACATATCTCTACCCCACATTCAGGCTGGGTAGAACAGGATGCACAGGAAATCTGGACCACACAAATTGCAGTTGTGCAGCAGGCCCTCGCCTCGGCCCGTATTCTGGCAAAAGATATCAAAGCCATTGGACTGACCAATCAGCGTGAAACCACCGTGGTTTGGGATAAGCGCACGGGCAAACCGCTTGCCCCTGCAATTGTCTGGCAAGACCGCCGTGCAACTGAATGGTGTAATCAGCTCCTGCAAAAAAATTTACAGAATAAAATCCAGCAGAAAACCGGTTTATTGATTGACCCTTATTTCAGTGCCGGAAAACTGGTCTGGTTGCTGGAAAATATCGAAGGTCTGCGTGATCTAGCACAACAGGGACATGTGGCTTTTGGAACAGTCGATAGCTGGCTGATGTGGAATTTAACCCAAGGTGCAGAACATGTCATTGAAGCCAGCAATGCCTCCCGTACTATGCTGATGAATCTGCAAACTCAGGCCTGGGATGAAGAATTGCTACAGCTGTTTAATATCCCGCGTTCAGTTCTGCCGCAAATTATTGCTTCGGATAGCTATATGGCAGACACGGCTACAGGTTTATTGGGCGCAAATATCCCAATTATGGGAATTTTGGGCGATCAGCAATCGGCCCTGTTTGGCCAGTCCTGCTTTGAAGTGGGTAGTGCAAAAAATACCTATGGCACGGGTTGCTTCATGCTGTTCAATACGGGGCATCAGGTGCAATTTAGCCACAACAAGCTCTTGAGCACCTTAGCTTGGCAATGTCATGAAAAAACCACTTATGCACTGGAAGGCAGTGTATTTATGGCGGGTGCCATTGTGCAATGGTTACGTGATGGTTTAGGAATTATTCAAAACAGTCGTGAAGTCGAACAGCTGGCTTGTCAGGTAAAAGATACCGACGGCGTAGTTTTGGTGCCGGCTTTTACCGGACTCGGTGCTCCGCATTGGGACAGTGATGCCCGAGCCCTGCTCTGCGGCATGTCCCGTGGGACCAATAAAGCCCATATTGCCCGTGCAGCTTTGGAATCGATAGCCTTTCAGGTCTCCGATGTCCTGATGGCCATGCAATCCGATATTACCCATCCCTTAAAAGAACTGCGCGTCGATGGCGGTGCAAGTAGCAATGACATGCTGATGCAGTTTCAGGCAGATATGTTAAATGTGCCGGTATTGCGTCCTAAAATGCTGGAATCTACCGCTTGGGGTGCAGCAGCCATGGCCGGATTAAAAGCTGGCGTATTTTCCAGCATGTCAGATATTTCTGCATCATGGCAACTGGAGTGGGCTTTTGAACCCAATATGAATCAAGACCAGCGCCAATTTCATCTAAACAAATGGCAAACTGCATTAAAGCGGGCTAAATCAGATATTTAATATCTTCATATCCAAGATAATAAAAAACCGCTTCGAAAAGCGGTTTTTTATTAATGTGCATGTCCACCACCGGTGACACCGTTTTTGGGTTTTGGACATAGCCAGATAATCAGTGCGGCAAAAATAAACACCAGCGCCAGAATTAAAAACACATGGTTAGCAGATAAGGTAGACGCTTCTTTATCGACCAGACTCGAGATATAGCCCAAACTGCTTTCTGGACTCATTCCTCTTTGGGTCAGGATATTTTGCACTTCATCCATATGCAGGCTTCCTGCCATCTCGCTACGTGCCACTTTGCCATGATCATCCCAAATGGTAACGGCAATCGACGCTCCAATTGCCCCGGCCATGGTTCTGAGGAAGTTCATCAAACCGGCAGCAGAAGCCATTTCTTGCGGCAATACTGAAGCCAGAGCCATATTGGAGAGTGGAATAAAGAAAAACGGTACGGCAAAACCTTGCAAGATTTGCGGCAATGCCAAGGCCATAAAGTCGGCTTCAGTAGTCCAGAAGGCCCGCATCAGGGTCACCCCGCCCAGCAGACATAAACCAAAACTGGCCAAAGCCCGCTGATCATATTTGGTCGCCAGTTTGGCCACAATGGGCGACATCAGCAAACTGCCAAAACCCATGGTGGCAGTCAAATAACCTGCCCAAGTGGCAGTATAGCCAAGATTCACCTGTAACCATTGTGGAATCATGACAATACTGCCAAAAAAGGCCCCAAAACCAAAGGCTAAAGCCAAAACGGAAATGGTAAATCCACGATATTTAAAGATCTGGATATTCACCACCGGGTGGCGTTCAGTGAGTTCCCAAATGGTAAAAACGATGAGCCCGATCAAGGCAATCATGGCCAAAATAACAATAAAGGGATGATTAAACCAGTCATACTCATGGCCTAAATCCAGCATCAGCTGCAATGCCCCAATCCATAAAATTAGCAGCAATAATCCGCCCATATCAATTTTGAGTGTATTGGTTGCTGTTTCAGCAGATTTCAGCAAACGCATGGCGGCGAGTGCACAACCAATCCCGACGGGGATATTGATAAAGAAAATCCAGTGCCAGGACCAGTTATCACTAATGGTACCCCCCAGAATTGGTCCTAAAATAGGTCCCACAACCGTGGTCATGGCCCACATGCCCATCGCCTGCGACTGTTTCTCCGGTGGGAAAATACGCATCAGCAGGGTTTGACTAAGCGGCATAATCGGCCCGCCAAACAGGCCTTGTCCAATTCGGCAAAATACCAGCATTTCCAGACTGGTGGATAAACCACAAAGCACCGAAAACAGGGTAAAGCCGAACAGGCTGATGACAAAGATCCGGACTGTGCCAAAGCGTCCCGCCAACCAGCCGGTTAAAGGCACACAAATAGCTTCGGCAACGGCATAGGAGGTAATCACCCAAGTCCCTTGCGATGCAGAAACAGCAAGACTGCCGGTAATATGCGGAACCGAGACATTGGCAATGGTCATGTCCAGCACGACCATAAAATTGGCAAAGGCCAGTACAAATGCCGCCAGAAGCAGGCGGCCGCCAGTCAGGTTCGGTATAGGAGCGTAGTTATTCATAAATGACTACTTCGAAGACAAATCGATCTTCGCCTCCATAGACAGCCCCACCCGTAACGGATGTTCAGCCAGTTCTTTGGGATCAAGCTTGATGCGAACCGGCAAGCGCTGAACTACCTTAATCCAGTTACCTGTCGCATTTTGTGCCGGAATCAATGCAAAGGCGGAACCGGTTCCGCCAGAGAAGCCTTGTACTGTGCCGTGATACTCGACTGAATCTCCATACAGGTCAGAGGTTAAGACCGCTTTTTGACCGGGACGGACTTTTTCCAGCTGACTTTCTTTAAAATTGGCATCGACATACAGTTGTGAGGTCGGCACCACCATCATCAAGACAGTACCCGGTGCCACACGCTGACCAACCTGAATATTACGGCGTGTCACCACCCCATCAAAAGGAGCCTTGATTTCAGTACGCTCCAGATCTAACACAGCCTGCTTTAATTTGGCCTGTGCCACCAAAACATCAGGCGTGCTATTTTCATTGGCGCCGCGAATCAGTGCTTCATTGGCCGCTAGGTTGCTTTGTGCCGCTTTTTGGCTGGATTTAGCTTGTGCCAAACCGGCTTGTGCCGATTCATAAACCGCTTTGGCGGTATTCAGTGCGCTTTGTGCCGTACTGAGTTCTTCTTTAGAAATGGCGCCAGAGGCACTGAGTTTTTCACGACGGCTTAAGTCATCTTGTGCCTTATCCATTTTAGCTTTGGCCTCGGCCACTTTGGCTTCAGCACTATGAATGGCATCATCACTGACAAAAATTTGTGAATTCAGTGAGCTGCTATTGGCTTGCGTCTGTTTATATTGACGCTGTGCCTTGATCAGTTCTGCTTTGGCTGCAGCCAGCGCAATTTCTGCATCGCGCTGATCAACACGTACCAACAGATCACCTTTTTTGACCGTTTGAGTATCACTGACCAATACCTGTTCGACTTGTCCGGTGACCATAGAAGTGATTGAGGCCGTTTCTGCACCTACATAGGCATTATCGGTATCGACAGAATGATTGAAAAATAATGTCCAGATGGCATATAAAATCACAGCAAGGATTAAAATCAGTGCCACAAATCCCAAAGCCTTTTTTCGTTTTGCTTTGAGTTGCTGGTCAGTTACCTGTTCAGACTGTTGAGCATCTGGCGGCGTAATTTGAACATCTGTCATGCATGTTTCCTAAATCCAACAGCCCCCATCAGCAAGCAGCCCTGATCTGCTACCTTAACAAGAGGCATCTAGATCGTAGCAAGCTCATTTTGATGGGACGTTATTCTTGTAAAAATTTTTGATGCATTTTAAGAGTAAAAAATCATATTTTGAGAATAAAAATGTAACTCACCAGTTTCCAAAACAAATTCAGCACCGGATTTTCATCCAATGCCACATATTGACCTGACTTCTGCTTAGCTGGCTTCAAACAAGTTTAATAAGCATAAGAAGCGATGGCGGTTGCAATCGCTTTGTCTTCATCATTGACTAAGGTCATGCGCATGGTGCAACCTTTCCGACCTAAACGCAAAGTCTCGGCACGTGCAGTAAAAGAATTGCCGCGACCCGGTGCAAGATAATCGACCCGCATATCAACTGTTGCCAAACGGGATACCTTCTTAATGGTCTCGGGCAAATCATCAGGAGTGGCTTTCTTATACAGCTCCCCCATGGCCACAATCCCGCCAATACTGTCTAAAATGGTCGCCGCAACACCGCCATGCAAAATCTGAAATGCCACATTGCCAATCATATACGGCTGCATGTCGATATGGGCTTCAATCTGCCCATCCACTACCCGCATGTTCATGCCATTGTGCTGAAAGAAAGGAGATTTATTAAAAGCCTTGCATAACTGGTTCAGCAATACATCAATATCAACTTTCGAGCCGAAATGTATATGACCGGTCCAACTTTTTTCTGTTTCGTTTACCATTCGCTCGAATTTCCTGATTGAATAAAAATCTGTTAAACATCACCCAAAAACATATTCTAGGGCTACAATAGCCAAAGTTTAATACTGATCATTGAGATTGTTATGACCTATACGTTCAATCGTCCAGCATTTCCCGCTACCCGCATGCGCCGCATCCGTAAAAATGACCAATTACGTGCCATGGTACGTGAAACCCAGCTGACGACCGATCATCTCATTTACCCAGTATTCGTCCTTCCGGGGCAGAACCAAACCCAAGACATTCCAAGTATGCCGAATGTACAGCGTCTGTCTGCCGATCTACTGTTAAAAAAATCCGAACGTCTACTGGAATTGGGCGTTTCTAAATTAGCGCTCTTCCCTGTTACTCCACAAGAAGACAAAAGTCTGTCCGCCGAAGCTGCATGGCGTGAAGATGGTCTGGTCCAAAATACCGTTCGCCTGCTAAAAAAAGAATTGCCAGAAATGGTGCTGATCACGGATGGCGCTTTAGACCCGTATACTACGCATGGTCAGGACGGCATCATTGATGACACAGGCTATGTGCTAAATGATGAAACGGTAGAATGTCTGATTAAACAAGCCTTAAGTCATGCTGAAGCCGGTGCAGATGTGGTTGCGCCGAGTGACATGATGGATGGCCGGATTGGTGCTATTCGTAATGCACTGGAAGCCAATGGTCATATCTATACCAATATCATGGCTTATTCCGCCAAATATGCCTCCAGTTTTTACGGTCCTTTCCGTGATGCAGTCGGCTCATCGACAAACCTGAAAGGTGGCAACAAGTACAATTACCAGATGGACATCGGTAACCGTGCCGAAGCCCTGCATGAAATTGCCCTGGATATTCAGGAAGGTGCAGACATGGTGATTGTTAAACCGGGTATGCCTTATCTGGATATCGTCCGTGAAGTGAAAGATACCTTTGGCGTGCCGACTTTCGTTTATCAGGTCAGCGGTGAATACGCCATGCTGGCCGGTGCCATTCAAAATGGCTGGCTGTCCGACAGCGTGATTATTGAATCACTGATGAGTTGCCGCCGTGCCGGTGCTGATGGCATCTGGACCTACTTTGCCGAAGAAGCGGCTCTTAAACTGAAAGACATGAAATAAGGATTTGTGGTCTAAGCGATGAAAATTGCCATTATTGGAGCAGGCATTAGCGGTCTGCTGTCTGCTCTAGAGCTGGTGGAACAGGGATGTTCCGTGATGATTTTCGATCAGCAGCAGGCAGGAAAAGCTGCCTCCTGGGCGGGTGGTGGGATTCTCTCCCCGATGTATCCGTGGCGCTATCCGCAAGCCGTAAATCAGCTGGCGCAATATGGCAAGTCATTATATTTAGACTGGAACAAAAAGTTAAAGCCTGTTTCAGGCATTGATTTTGAAATTCATGAAAGCGGTATGCTGATTTTTGATGAAGCTGATTTTGAAAGCGGTCTGAATTATGCCGAGCAGTTTCAGGAACCAATGCAGCAATGTGAATATTTACAACAGGAACAGATTGAACAGCTAAATCCTTTTATTGACGCCAAATTTCAACACGCCATTTATTTCCCCCAGATTGCCAATGTCAGAAACCCGCGCTTACTGCAATCCATGGTGGCCTATTTAAAGCAGCATCCACAAGTCGAATTTATTGAACACTGCCCGATTGAGCAGTTCAATATCGCCAATGGCCAAGTCCAGTCCGTAGCTGCTAAAAATGGCAAAACGTATGATGCAGATCAGTTTGTGATCACCACCGGCGCATGGTCGCAGCGCTGGTCTGAACAACTGGATCTTGAGATTCCAGTTCGTCCGGTTCAGGGACAGATGGTGCTGTTTAAAACCCCGGCAAACTGGTTGCCGACCATGTGCATGAATGATGTGATGTATTTAATTCCACGTCTGGACGGTCATGTGGTCTGTGGTTCCAGCATGGCGGATTGCGGTTTTGACACCACCCCAACAGTAGCAACCAAGCAGAAAATTTTAGAAGCCTGTTTCGAGATGGTGCCCGAACTGGCAGCGTTCCCTATCGAAAAACAGTGGGCCGGTTTAAGACCCGGCTCCCCAACGGGTATTCCTTACGTCGGCAAAATACCCGAGATGGAGAATTTGTGGGCCAACTTTGGACATTTCCGTAACGGCTTATGTATGGGGCCCGCCTCTGCACAATTGCTCAGACAGCTGATGCTGGAACAAACTCCTCTCGTAAACCCAGCAGCTTATAGCCCTACGCGTCTCAAATCTGAAGCAGAGTCAGAGTTAATGGTTCACTAATATCTCTTCTAAAGCGCTATTCAAGGTCGGATATTTAAACTCAAAACCGGCCTCTTGCAGGGCTATGGACGCGACATATTGACCATTTAATACCAGTTGTGACTGCTCACCCAGCATCCATCGCAACACGAAAGCCGGTAAAAAGAACACAGGTTTACGTTTTAAAACTTGTGCCGCTGTTTTAACAAACTGCGCTTGCGAGACTTTTTCAGGTGACACGAGATTAAATATTTGTGCTTCAGTTTCATTGAGCATTAAAAATTCGATGGCACGCAGCACATCTTGCACATGCACCCAGACTACAGGTTGCCGCCCATGTCCAATCTGCCCCACCAGATTCAGTTTAATGGGGAATAACATACTTGGCAGAATTCCGCCATTTTTCCCAAACACAATACCGAGACGAATAATCTTGGTTCTTTGCTGCGTAAAACTGAAGGCTGCCTGTTCCCATAACTGACACAATTCCGACATAAAAATAGACTGTGGTGCAGACTGTTCTGTACATGTTTCTAACCATTGTTCAGTCGGATCGATCCCGTAATATCCGACTGCAGAACCGGAAATAATCCGCTTTGGAAAAATCTGTCTTTTTTCCAGGTATCGATAGAGCTGCTGCGTGGTTTCTACCCGGCTCTTCATCAATTGTTGTTTTCTTTTCGCTGTCCAGCGTCCCTGTCCAATACTTTCACCAGCCAGGTTGATGACATAATCAATGCGGTCGGTTTTTAGTTCATCTAAATGCTGAATCCAGGTCAGATCGGGATGATTTGAGCGTTTATTTTTCTGGCGGGTCAGCCCCACCACGGCATAATCACGAGCCAGCAAATAAGGCAACAGTTGCGAGCCGATAAAACCACTGCCGCCGGTAATCAAGACACATGCTTTTTGCATTTTAGACGTACTCATGTTTTTCTTATCTATAGATCAAGACGGTATAAAACTCAAGCCTATATCAGGGTCGTTTAGCCAAACATTTTTTGCGCCATGCGCTGCGCCTGTTTACCATAAAACCAATAGGTCAAAAGATAAAGTGGAATGGCAACGAGCAAGACCATAATCAGTACCATACTCATAAATTGCGGATTTTTGAGATATAAAAGAAAATTCTGCCAAACTTCGGGATCATTCTTGGCAAAAAGGACAATACCGAGCAATAAAAAGGCCAGGTTATAGCCCCAGAAAATCAGGCTAAATCCCAAAGTAATTTTTTTTTGTTCTTGAGCGGTTGGTGCTCGTCGTTGTTGTTTTAAAAACTTATACAGCACTAAAATCATGGCTGTTAAATAAGGCACGATGGTCAGAATTCCGCCCATGCCGGTTGGCAGTAAAGCAGCCAATACACCACAGATACAGGTAAAAATAAAACAGAAGAGAAAAAACCATAAAAAATATCGGGTTAATGACACAATGAGCCTGCATAAGCAACTTTTAGATGATCAGTATAAAAAAAAATGAGTTTTTTTTCATTTTATTGTCAACCAATCTGTAAAGCTCTGCGTTATATAAGGTATGAAGTTCATGAACCGTTAATTTGTACCGGCATCCACAATATTTTCGGTGAACTTTTCTAAAGCAATAAACTTGGTTTCAAGTTTTAGTGAGGAACAGCAGCCCAAGCTAAAACTTGCAACAGATTTTTTGACCGACGATTTCATCATCACTCGAATCGTCGGTCTTTTATTTTCTACATTCTATTTTAATCTTAACGTTCAGTCTGGGAATAGATTTATACACTTCTTGCATAAATCACTCTTTTTATAAAATAACAAATGAGTAAACCATTCAAAATTGATTTTCCCATGCCGTGATTTATTTCATGCCAAAGATTAACTTCAATCCCAACAGCGTCATAATGCCACCTGCAGCACGGTCAAAAGCGGCTTTAAATTTCAAATAGACACGACGTGGCTTTTCCGCTGACAAGGCCACTGCAACCAGTGAGCACCACCCTGCATCAATAAAAAAGCATAAAATGGGTAACACAAAATAATAATAAGTCGGAATTTCTTTGGGCAAAAGTGCAGTAAAAATACTGGCCAGCACAATTGCAATTTTCGGATTGGAAAGCTGAGTAATCAGGCCTGTAGTAAATGCACGGCGTAAGGACATTTGGGCTTGCGAACTATGCTCAGATGCAATCGGCTCTTTGGCATGTTTAATAATTTTAAAAGCCAGCCAGAGTAGATATATGCCACCGCAGATTTTTAAAGCCAGATAGGCAGATGGTACCGCCAATAAAAAGGCCTGTAATCCGAGTACGGCCAACAAGCCAAAAATGGCAGCGCCTGTGCCTGTACCTAAAGCGGTAAACACACCATGCCGACGTGAAATCGCAATTGAATTTTTAGCGACATAAATCGAAGTCGGTCCAGGACTCATTGCACCTAACATTAAAGCAAATGCAATTGAGCCCAAAATCCAAAATGATTCCACAAGTCCACCTACTGAAATTAATTCCGCGGCAATTTTACAATTTAAAAGGCTGAATATCTGCCTGAATTTCACCTCTTTTTCAGAATTTCACCGCATCATTCACCAAGAATTAAATCAATCACCTAATAAATCCCTAAGGAGGCACATCAAATCCCTCATTTATTAGAAAATGGATGAAATGAACAGAAGTATGGCTGCTGCGTAGCGATAGATATGGAAGAATATAAAATAAAGGTTTATATGGTAAAGATCGTTACAGTTACAATGAAATTAGCTGCATACATATATTTTTATGACAGTACTCAAATAGAAAAAAATCAGCACATCATTTCAGTAATAATTTTTTAGATACCTATAAATTCAGACCTGCCAATTGGCAGGTCAAGCTTGATTTAGCGCGAGATTAAATATCGGTTTCCGCTCAGTTTACTCTTGAGCCATTGGCTGGATTTCACGTGCGCCAAGCGGAGCAAGCCGATAATCTTGATCATGCACCGGCACACCGCCAATAATCATGCTACGAACTTCGGTTTTTGGCTTATTATAATCATCTTTCTCATCACATGCTGTCAGCAATAGCAGCACGCAAACAGATAAACCCACGGATAGCGTCTTCATCACATATCCTCTTTTTCATCATTGTTATATCTTTTAGATTAACACTAATGAGTATTTTTCAATCATTATTTTTATCATTTTAATTCAATTATTTAAGATATATTTACAAATAAGGCTTCTATGAATATGAGCAAGAACAAAAATCTTCAATAACTATTGTCAGGTCAGTCCTTATATAAAAATATCACTTTGATAATCCTGATGAAAATCAGCGTGCCATAGATCCTGCTATTTTACGTACAATACAGTCTCATATTTATGGACCATAATGAAATGTTTGACCATATTGCTCAGTCAGTGACTTATCAGCACATTCAGCTGAATGCCCCCGTTACAGTGACTGTGAAGCGTTTGGATCAGATTCATCCTCAAATTTCGGGCAACAAGTTTTTTAAACTGAAATACAATTTTCTGGAAGCAGAGCAGCAACGCTTAAAAAAAGTCCTGACTTTTGGCGGTGCCTACTCCAATCATATTGCTGCCACCGCTTATGCAGCACATCTGTTTGGCTTTGCCAGTGTAGGCATTATTCGCGGTGAAGAACTCAAAGATAAAGCGCTCAATCCTACCCTTGCCACAGCGCAACAATCTGGTATGCAACTGCATTTTGTCTCCCGCCAACAATATCGTGAAAAAACCAGTTCTGATTTTCTTGCACAATTACAACAGAGCTATCCAGAGCATTACATCATTCCCGAAGGTGGAACCAATTCTCTTGCCATTCAGGGCTGCAAGGAAATTTTAACAACCGGAGACCGCCACAATTATGATGTGATCTGCTGTGCCGTTGGAACAGGTGGAACAATTACAGGATTAATTGAAGCCAGTGCTGCTCATCAAACTGTGCTGGGTTTTTCGGCCTTAAAAGGCGATTTTTTAAAGTCGGATGTCGAGCAATGGACAACAAAGAAAAACTGGAAAATCACCGATGCCTATTGCTGTGGTGGTTATGCCAAGACCAGTTCTGAGCTATTACAGTTTATGCAGTGCTTTGAAGCAGAACACCACATTCCTTTAGAGCAGGTTTATACTGTGAAGATGATGTACGGACTGATGGATTTAATTGCCCAAAACCATTTTCCGGCAGGCAGCCGTATTCTGGTAATTCATACAGGCGGTCTGCAAGGTCGGCATATAGATGCAGATCTATCCTGAAATTGAGCGCAAAATTGTCTATAATGCCCTGTTTTTATCTCCCGCGGGTTGCTCATGTCTACAAATCAGTATGATGTCATTGTTTTAGGTGCAGGTGCATCCGGTCTGATGTTGGCATATATGGCAGCCCAGCGCGGCCGTAAAGTTGTCGTGCTGGAAAAAGCCAACAAGGTAGGTAAAAAAATTCTGATGTCCGGTGGCGGTAAATGCAATTTTACCAATCTGTATGTCGAGCCTGAAAACTATATTTCACATAATCCGCACTTCGTAATCTCAGCCTTAAGCCGCTATACCAACTGGGACTTTATAGGTCTGGTGTGTGAACACGGTATTGAATATGAAGAGCGCAAACATGGTCAGTTATTTACCTTAAACGGTGCCAAAGAAATTTTGGCCATGCTGCTGACTGAATGTGACAAAACCGGTCTGGTCGACATTAAAACCAGCTGTGAAGTCAAAGCAGTGACGGCAGTGAATGAGCAAGGTTTCCAAGTTGCGACTACTTCAGGTTATTTTCAGGCTAAATCTGTGGTTGTGGCAACGGGTGGTTTGTCTGTTCCTACACTTGGTGGCTCGGGTATTGGTTATGAGATTGCCAAACAGTTTGGCCATCATGTGCATCCGACCCGTGCAGGCTTGGTGCCCTTTACTTTTTCCGACCAGTTTAAAGAAGTGACTACCCGTTTAAGCGGTAATGCCGTCGATGCTACCCTATCCAATGATTTAAACAGTTTTACTGAAGCCTTGCTGTTTACCCATCGTGGATTAAGTGGTCCAAGCTCCTTACAGCTTTCTAACTACTGGAATGTCGGTCAAAGCTTTAAGATCAATTTTCTGCCTTACCTGGACTTGGTAGAATTTTTTAAAGCTAAAAAATCCAGCCAGCCTAAAGTGCTGCTACGTACCCTGTTGAATGAGCATTTGCCAAAAAATGTGGTGCTGGAACTGCAAAATCTCATATGGGCAGAACTTGCCGATACAGCGATCGGTAATTTGAGCGACGATAAACTGGAACAGATCGCCAAACATCTGCAGCATTTTGAAGTGAAACCGTCTGGAACTGAAGGCTACCGGACTGCGGAAGTAACTTTGGGTGGTGTCGATACTACTGAAGTATCATCAAAGACCATGGAAAGTAGGAAACAGAAAGGCTTGTACTTTGTCGGTGAAGTTCTGGATGTCTCGGGTCATTTAGGTGGTTTTAATTTTCAATGGGCATGGGCGTCTGCCCATGCCGCATCACAATACGTTTAACACGAAGATATCTTATTCCAGATAATCCGTGCGTAATAAATAAACCTGTTGATTCTGCTGTATACGCGCAATGGCAAGATCCATTTTTGCAATTGTTTCAGTTACATCAGCAGGTTTATTTCCCAGTATTATTTGAGTCGCCAATTTATTTATGACTTTAACTAATAACATAGGACTTACGCACTATTATTTATAGATTCTCTGTGGTAGCAGATGATTTTTATCGAGAATAAAGTCATCAATAAAGTCTTTGATGATTGGTCTAAATAATTTCTTCTGCCAACGATATACATTTTCAAAGATCCGCTCAAACTGGTTCTTTTGTATCTCGACGTAGGCCATCAAGGCTGCAAAAATATGATTCAAAATCAGTTTAGATCGTC
>NZ_VPCP01000161.1:0-2115 GCF_013418145.1 Acinetobacter sp. YH12201
AATTATTCAGGTCAATTTATTTGAAAGGAAACTTTTAAGGTCACTCTTTGTGCCTGATAAAAAATGGCGAAAACAAGAAGAACCTCAATTGAGGTTCTTCTTGTGATATTTGTGGGACAGCAGTGGCACATGGCTTCCCTTTTTAACCATTGACCGATCAGATGCCGTATTTCACACGATAGGCTTCCATTTTCGCTAAAGCGTCTTTTTCGCCTTTAGCTTCCAAGAAATCCATCAAATCTTTCATGGTAATCAAGGCATGAACTGGAATTTCCAGTTCTTTTTGAACTTCCTGAATGGCAGACAATTCGCCCTGTCCTTTTTCCTGACGGTCTAAAGCCACCAATACTCCGGCAATTTGCGCACCAGCATTTTTAAGAATGGTGACCACTTCACGAATGGCTGTACCTGCAGTAATGACATCATCAATAATCCAGACTTTTTTGCCTTCAACCGATGCGCCAACCAGCACCCCGCCTTCACCGTGATCCTTGGCTTCTTTACGGTTAAAGCCCCAAGGTACACTTACACCATGATTTTGTGACAATGCCACGGCAGTCGCAGCAACAAATGGAATCCCCTTATAAGCCGGGCCAAAAATCACTTCGACATTGTCACATGCCGTTAATTTGTCTGCATAGCCTGAAGCCAGTAGCGTTAACGCCTCGCCATCATTGAGCAAACCTGCATTAAAAAAATAAGGACTCACACGACCCGATTTTAAAGTAAACTCACCAAATTTAAGCACACCACGTGATAATGCAAGTTCGATAAAAGCTTGAGGGTTAAAAGTCGCTTGCGACGTCATGAGGTGCTCCAAAATTCAGAAATAGAGGTAAGACTTGCGCATGATACCAAAGAGTAGCTATCCAAGTGATCAAAAAATTCTAAGAGTCGTTTCAATTAACGTAAATGGCTTGCGTTCAGCAGTGACCAAAGGCTTGCTGGAATGGCTGGAACAGTCAGATGCCGATGTCATTTGTATGCAGGAAAGTCGGATCACCCATGCGCAGTGGACTGAAAAATTTAGACCTGAAGGCTGGTACACGCACCTGTTCCCGGCAGAACGTGCAGGCTATGCCGGTACCGCCATTTATAGTCGCCTACCTTTTGTCTCCGTAAAAGATGGTTTAGGCTTTGAACTGGCCGACTCTCAAGGGCGTTTTATCACTGCCGAATTTGATCTCGGTTTAGACAAGCCTGTATACATCTGTTCGCTGTATTTGCCTTCAGGCTCATCTGGTGAAGAAGCTCAGGCCCGTAAAGATCACTTTTTGGATCAGTATCAAGACATCTTAAAACAATGGCGGGATGAAGATAAATCAGTCATTGTCTGTGGTGACTACAACATTGTGCATAAACGCATTGATATTAAAAACTGGTCGGGCAACCAGAAATCTTCAGGCTGCCTACCACATGAACGCGCCTGGCTCGATCATATTTATGATGATCTGGGTTATGTCGATACTTTCCGTGAAGTGCGCAAGGAAGCCGAACTTTATTCATGGTGGTCTAATCGCGGACAGGCACGTGCTAAAAACGTCGGGTGGCGCATTGACTACCAAGCCTGCTCACCAGACTGGAAAGCCCGCACTGTCAATGCCTGGGTGTATAAGGAAACCTGGTTTAGCGACCATGCACCAGTGATTATTGATTATAAAATATAGTCCATAATGCGTATTGAGTGAACCATTGTTCACTCAATACAGGCATATAGATTACAAAAGATGTCGAATTTGTTGCTTTTTATATAGATCTTTTAAGTGCATTATTGTCGCACGGCACAGGGACAAGTCAGGATGACTGAAAAGGGATAGGACGCCGTAGGATGAAACAGAATAAAGTACTTCGGTAGCTTATTTTGCAAGGATGTGACAATGGACGTTGAAATGAGACCCGCATAATCAGGATGATTGAATGCGGGTTTTCTCTATTCGTTATCTTTATTTTTTCTTTTCTATTTCTATATTTTTTTTCTATATATTTAGAATAGACCTCTTGCGAAAGTCAAAACCACCTCAATCTAAGTTTCATGAGATATCAGAACTTAAACCGTTTTTCAGATTCTGAATTTAAACGCTTGGTTGGCGTACCTCGACCAGTTTTTACCGAAAT
>NZ_VPCP01000162.1:0-2081 GCF_013418145.1 Acinetobacter sp. YH12201
AATGTATATCGTTGGCAGAAGAAATTATTTAGACCAATGATCAAAAACTTCATTGATGACTTTATTCTCGATAAAAATCATCTGCTACCACAGAGAATCTATAAATAATACTGCGTAAGTCCTAGAAATGTAAAAAATGCTGACGAAAGTCGGCATTTTTTTATTGTTTTGTATGTTGTATAAAGCACTATTCCTCAAAGAACGTTTGAACGCGTGAAAAGGTCATGCACAACTATTTGAGGCAGGACTACCTTGGTAATGTACTGTTTCAGCGATAAAAGAGATAAAAAGACGGAAATTACCGAGTTTTGTGCATGACAAAATTTTTTGGTACTTTTTGACAGCAAAAAGTACAGAATGAGCTCCAGATATTCATGGTCGAATGGAAAGACTCCGTCGTGTTTATATGTTTTAATTGTCACGCAGAATAAATACAAAATATTGAGATTTTGGGGAAATGTGGAAAAATATTCGAATTTTAATATTACTGTTGATTTTATTAATTGTGGCAGTAAATGCCTACCGTGACCAGAATCAGGACTGGTCCAAACCCATTATTGTCATGCTGCATCCCATCAATGCAGATGGGCGGGCTGCGACTCAACGTTATATTCAATCGCTGAATCTCTCCGAGTTAAAAGAGAGTCAGGAATATTTACAACAGATGTCAGTACAGTACCGTGGGCAGCCGATTGCGATTTATTTCCAGTTGGGGCGTGAACTTAAACAAATTCCTCCTAAAGTACCTGAACAGGCAACGATGCTGGATACCATTTTATGGAGCCTAAAATTCCGTTTTTATGCCTGGAAACAGCATGAAAGTGCTGATGGTTCACCCAGCGTGACTTTATATTTAAATTATTATGATCCCCAAACAATTAAAGAATTAAAACATTCTACTGCCTTGCAAAAAGGGCGCATAGGTTCAGTCAATTTATTTGCATCTAAAAAACAGGCTGAACAAAACAAGATTGTATTGGTGCATGAATTACTGCATAGCTTTGGCGCAAGTGACAAATATGATTTAGCGACTGGTCAGCCCATTTATCCACTGGGTTATGCCTACCCGGATCAAACTCCTTTATTTCCTCAAGCCAAAGCAGAGTTGATGGCCGGGCATATTCCAGTTTCGCAACAAAAAAGTAAAATGCCGGATTCATTGAAACAGACTTTGATTAATGAAATCACCGCAATCGAGCTGGGCTGGAAAAAATAATCCTTGGGGATAACGATGCTTTTATCCACAGTTGCATATCGGGCTGTGGATTAAAATGCAGAGAAATAACAGACTTTTGACCGAAAATCAGCTAAAACTACAGGTATTCCTAAACAAAAGACTTGAGAAAAAACATGAGAACAGTAGGAAATGATTTAGTTCGACATCAGCTGCATGAAAATCGAAAGTGGTATTTAGGTCTGGGCATTGTGCTGACCTTGTTTGCTCTTGTACTGCTTGCTTCACTGCCTTTTGCTACGCTTTCTGTGGTATTCCTGTTTGGCATACTGATGATGATTGGCGGTATTCTGCACTTTGTTGCAGCTTTTAAAATTTTTGAAGGGGGGACTCGCTGGCTATGGGCCCTGTTTGGTGTACTGTATCTGGTCGCTGGTTATTATGCTTTTAGCACACCGGTAAAAACCGCGATTGTGCTGACCAATCTGTTGGCCATTGTATTGATTGTTGCGGGTATCATCCGTATTTTTAGTGCCATTATTTTTAAAGCCTATCAAGGTTGGGGCTGGATCTTATTTTCGGGCCTGTTAACCCTGGTGACCGGGATTATGATTTTAAAATCACCTGATGCACCGTTCTGGGTACTGGGGCTGTTCCTGGCGATAGATGTTTTATTTCAGGGAATTAATTATTTGACTTTAGCGTCGTATATCAAACGTGAAGTACCGCAAAGTTCGGCAGATGTATAACAGTGAAGTGGGATAAAAGGGCGCGTAGAGCGCATTGCTGTCCCACAATTTTTCACAAGAGGAAGCTCATTTGAGCTTCCTCTTGTTTTATGGGTATTTTATCGGGTGAAAATAAAGCTTTTAAAGTTCTTCTTTCAAACAAATTCACTTGAATTATT
>NZ_VPCP01000163.1:0-2053 GCF_013418145.1 Acinetobacter sp. YH12201
AATCTTTTTCAGATTCAATCAATAATTGAACCGCTCTTTCTCTGATTTCAGGGGTATATTTTAATTTTGTCATCGGGATAGTCTCTCAGAATATTGACTCTCCGACAAACCCGGTACGGTTCAGTTTACTTTTTTCGTTCAAAAAAAAAATACATAACTTAAGAGAAGGCGTATACTTTATAATAACAAATAGAATCACCTAGGAGCAGACAAATGCCTCTCAAATTTGTAATCCGATTCGCGAGTATTTTGTTTTCATTATTAATTCTGGTTGTTATCGCGACTCAATTTTTATTTTCAAGTAAGGTAACAACGGACATATGGATCATTTCATTTCCTATTATTTTGGCTATTCCAATCTTGACATCTATTGTTTTTGCAAAAAATGATGAATTCAGTATCCATTCTATGGATTAATGTATTTATATGAATTGATAAAGTAATGTCCTAATCACTGAAAAGCTCATTACAAGGTGCAATGCTGTTCACTTAAGAGGAGCAGCATTGTGATCTACCGGATAACGGGTTTTTGACATCTTAACCGTTCGGGGTGTTGTTGGCCTCGAACGCCTTTCCAGAAACAGGCTACCCATCCCTGATCTCAGCTCCGATAGCCGCCTGCCAGTCCCTGACAAAGGGTTGGCATTCGCCATCACAATCAGCTGAACGGCTATGTACTGGCATGCAGGCTTAAAACGGATATCCGAAGGTGAACGCCCAAAGGCTACCGCTGCAAATGCCGCTTCTCGCCGAATAATATTGTAGCTCAGCAACAGACCCCACAACTCCTGATAAACCAGCTCTACCGTCTTGCTGCGAAGCGTGATGGCATTATGCTGCATCGAGCTTTTGATATCCCGAAAACCCAATTCGATTTCCCAACGCTCTTGATAGAGCCTGGCGATATCCTTTGCAGGATATTGATCGGCCGGCAGCGAGGTCAGAACTGTCTTTATTCGTCCGCCCCGCACAGCATAACTCACTTGCCTGACTTCCCAGTATTCGGGGAGCATCGGGTTTTTCTTTCTTGCCTGGGGTGACACTTTCATCCGTACCCGCACGTCACCTTCTGCATACGTCTCGATCACATCACTTTTCAGATTTTTGCGCTCCGGAATCAGCCAGTGACGACCTTGACCTTGCATCGAGAGTGAAAGCAATAAATCCGCACTCCAAAAACCCTTGTCAAACAAGGTGATCGAGTTATTCGGAATCTGGGAGATAAACTTTGCAGCCAAAGGAATCTCGCCCCGGCGATAGGGACTGATCTGTGCATCGACCAGTGTATGTGAGCGCACATTCATCAGCGCGACGAGCCGTAGCATCGGAAATGGCGTCTGGCGCTGTGTAGAAGTATTGCCTGAGCCAAAGTGCTCACGAAAATCAGTCGTATCCTGGGTTCGGAAGAGTGCACCATCGACAGCAAAGACCTGAAGCCCCTGCCATTGATCATCTGGATATCGCTCATGTCCCCAGTATTGACCCGTCTGGCGAAATAGCCACTCTACAGGATTTGCACCCAAACGCTTACGGGCTTCAGTTACCCCACTACGTGCCAGCAGGTCAAGAGAGGCTAACCCCTGAGCGCAAATATTCAGTCTTCTTGCCACTTCATGGATGGGCTCATCCCGAAAAATTGCCATCCCAAAAACCAGCCAGAGGACTTGATCTGCAGGCAAGCGTCGCCTGCGGATAGTAGCTGAACTGCTCAACTTGAGTGCGGATTCGACCCACTCAATGGGGATATTGTGAGTAAAGGTACTCAGATCCGAGAAGTTAAATAGACCGTTGAGGTCGAGAAGATCCTGCTGAAACACCATAAAAAATCCGATGCCAAACCTGACATCGGATTCTCTAATAAATTTCGCGAGGCTTCAAATGCTTAAGTGAACAGCATTGCATTACAAGGTGGGCTTTTTTATTGTCAGAGATGGATCCGGAAATTTGAACAACTCCTATAAGTGATACTCTGCTCCTCAAATGATGTTATAAACATCAATATATGGAGTATTTTATGGCACGTAGACCAAGAAGAAATCATTCAAACGACTTT
>NZ_VPCP01000164.1:0-2050 GCF_013418145.1 Acinetobacter sp. YH12201
AAAATCATTTGAATGATTTCTTCTTGGTCTACGTGCCATAAAATACTCCATATATTGATGTTTATAACATCATTTGGGGAGCAAAATATCACTTATAGGTGTTGTTCAAATTTCCTGATCCACCTCTGTTTTACAAATCAAAAACACCTGATGAAATTCATCAGGTATTTATATGAAATATCGTGTCAACTTATTTTAAGCCTAGGCAATTTAATTTTTTGATTAAATAGCAGTTAGTAAGATGTATTTTATTAGCTAAAGTTCCCACTAACTTTTAATGGAAACTTTAGCTATGGTTTTAGATTTTATTCATAGGCGAGTTAAAGTAAACTGTTAATAAAATTATCAGGATCAATTTCATCCGTCACAATAACATGTACACCAATATTTTTGAGTTTTTCTCGCAATCTGTCACCCATCCCTGTGGTTATGAACATGTCCATAGGTAACAGTTTTTCTAGTACCTCACCCGACTGAGAAAATGATGCTTCTTTCTCCACCTCAATGAGCTGTTTGTCCATAACTTTCCCATCTTTGAGCTCATATTTCCAGAATTTTCGGCATTTCCCGGCATGCGGAGTAATATGACGTCGGTTCTGTGATGTAATTACAATTACCATAAAGATTTCTCCAAACCAAACCGATACTACTGCTCTTTATAGGTATGCATCGGTTCATGATGATTCATAAGTTAAACTTGTAGTGACAAAAACTATTTAAAAACATAGCTAATACCATTCAAGCAAGATTTTCCAAAACAAACTGAGGTGACTTGATAAAGAGTTTTAACAAGGCTTGGGCTGAGCTTGAGGGATGACGAACTCCACGTTCCCAACTTTCTAGGGTACGGGCGGAAATACACAGTTTCGATGCTAGTTCTGTCTGTGAAATATTGAGAGCTTGCCGGATCCTTACAGTTTGTTGTGCTAAATCCAGACAACAGCTGCTATTAAAATCACTTTTTGGGAGATGTGCCTGATCGTGCTGAAGTAGATTCATCATTGTCTCCTCCTTATCGATATACTAGAAAGTTGTAATAACACTTTGAAAAATCCAAAGGTCATTGAGACTGTGACAGCCGGATTTCAAATAAATTTGAATACAGATAAATTAAAAGCCATATTCATTATTACGGATAGGATCACTGTGACTGAAGATGCTAATTGTGAGCTGCTCACATGTTCTGGATAGATGAATATTTTCAGCCATATCGGAAACTGCGGCAGACTGCTCAGCAATACCATATCTGCTGATTTAGTGGATGAGTGTTAAAGGAGGAGCACGACCCTGAGGAATCAGGAACCACAGATCAGGTAGGGACAGCGTATATGGGACAAATGTACTGAAGAACTGCAGTAAGGTCTGAGTTCTGATCAGTACTAGTCTGAGTTTGGTATCGAGTAGCGGTAGGGTATAGCTGTGCACCAGGCAAAACTGGCAGTCATGACCGGTATGTGCATCATCCCGCTCTTGATGTTCATGCCGATCCTGCACATGTGTGAAGACATGTGCAGGATTTTGGTCTGCTCCGCTGGCTTGATTGCTATGCGGATGTGATGTTGCGAAGCTGTGGTGTGGGAGAACGTTAGTAACTTCCAGATGTAATGCTGCGGCAACAGTTTTACATACCGAAAAAACACTGTGTTTTTCTGGTAATAAAGGCTGCAGGAACACAGCGATCTGTAACAAGATTGCTGATAACCCCAGCAATCTTCCCAACATCATGAGCACTTCACTACACTTTTATGGACATTACATAGGTTATAATATAACAAAATATAAAATTTATAATTGAAAAATAGACGATAAAATCGATTTTAATCTGCTACTAAACATAATTTTATTTTTTCTTTATGGAATAGGAAGCGTAAGATCATTCTGAAACGAATAAAGTCTTATTAAAGTTGGACTGCATTGTAGGTTTGAACCGTACCGGGTTTGTCGGAGACTTTTTTATTTAAGTTAGGCCACCTGACCTAACGGGTTAATCTTATCATAGTACATTGCTTCAAACTCAAAAGGCGATACATAACCCAGTGCACTGTGTACA
>NZ_VPCP01000165.1:0-2002 GCF_013418145.1 Acinetobacter sp. YH12201
GAGATCCATGCACGTGTAGCAGTCCTTAATAGATTTACGGAATTAGGTCGACCACTTACCCAAGTTACGCCTTAAATTTGGCTCAATTAGGGGCGCTTTGCATTTCAAATCTTTGTGCAACAAAGCCATTCTTTGCTGTATTTTCTGCGTTTTTTAGCAACAGGAGGTGTTGCTGAATATATATCCATGTTCATGGATTAAGTCCCCACTTGTTTTTAGGTGGGAACTAAATTAAGGCTTATAGGATCGCTTGGTAAGGCTGTGTTAGCCGGATGCTTACATTTAAAGTATCTGTATTCTTATTAATTAAAATGTCTAGTCTATGGTATACATCAAAATCATGGATTGAATATGCATTTGATATGTTGATCACTATGTCTAACAAAGAGATTTAAATCCTGTTTTTGACTCTTGCAGTTAAAAACAGGATATTTCTACTTAGGAATAACAATACGAAATATAAGGGTTAAGACCTATCTCACACTACAATATTTCAAAGACCTTTTCCTAGACAGCATGCATAAAAAAACGTATAACACCGTTTTTCAAATTTAACGGGTAGACATCACTGTGAAACTCATCCTTGCACCCATGGAAGGCTTAACAGACCCCATTATGCGTGATGTACTCACGTCTGTGGGCAGCTTTGACTGGTGTGTAACCGAGTTCATTCGTGTCACCGATTCAGTGCTTCCCGATCATGTCTATCATAATTACTGCCCGGAACTCCTCAATGAGGGTAAAACCGCTGCTGGCACACCTGTGCATGTACAGTTTTTAGGAAATAATCCTGAAATGCTGGCAGCCAATGCCATTCGTGCCGTGGAGCTGGGTGCTCCTGCCATTGATATGAATTTCGGTTGCCCTGCAAAAACGGTTAATCGTCACCGTGGCGGTTCAGTGCTGCTGGATGAACCCGACGTGGTACATCTGCTTGTCAAGGCTGTGCGTGATGCAGTACCTAAACATATTCCGGTTTCTGCCAAAATGCGCTTAGGCTATATGGACAGAAAATTTACCCTGGAAAATGCTCATGCCATTGAGGATGCTGGTGCTGCCTGGGTCACAGTGCATGCACGTACCAAGGCGGAAGGCTATACCCCTCCTGCATTTTGGGATCAGTTGCAACCGATTCGTGAAGCCTTAAACATCAATGTCATTGCCAATGGTGAAATTTGGACCAATGCAGATGCCAAACAATGCCAACTTGAATCTGGCTGTGAAGATTTGATGATTGGCCGAGCTGCTGTAACCACACCGGATATCACCCAATGTATCCGTCAGAATACTGACGAAGCCTTGATCACCTGGAATGAATTATTGGCTTTGCAAATTCGTTTCCTGAATGGTCCCTATAAAAAAGAAGTGAATATGGTGGGACGCTATAAACAGTGGCTCGGCATGATGTCCAAACATTATCCTGAAGCTAAAGAATTGTGGAACGAGGTCAAACGGATTAAAGGCTTGGCTGAAATCATTGAAAAATTAAATGTTTCCAAGCATTAAAGTCAAAAACCTTTGAATATTCAAAGGCTTTTTTATTTAGCTACTTTCTTTACACTGTTTTAAATTTTCCACATGCACTCGATTGATTTTCCATGATTTTTCCAAAAATTCAATTTTTTAAAATCAGCACGGCCTCATTTAATTGGATTCATTTTAATGCCTTTGCGTAGGCAATCTTTCTACTTTTGAAAGGTCAAAAGTAGACAAAAACCTTTTGTTTCCCATACACAACTTCCCTGTCGTGATGGGAAACGTATGGCATCCATGCCATACTCATAAATCCAGTACCTGCGAAATTCTATTTTTTAATTTTGACACTACAAATAATTTTCAGTCATCAAAAAATGATTTATAAAAGAAATCTAGTATTATAGGACTTACGCAGTATTATTTATAGATTCTCTGTGGTAGCAGATGATTTTTATCGAGAATAAAGTCATCAATGAAGTTTTTGATCATTGGTCTAAATAATTTCTTCTGCCAACGATATACATTT
>NZ_VPCP01000166.1:0-1902 GCF_013418145.1 Acinetobacter sp. YH12201
ATGATTGGAAAAATACGAGTTGTGATCGAACACATCAATAGTCAATTGAAAACATTTAGAATATTAAGTGAACGCTATCGAAATAGACGGAAAAGATTCGGTTTACGCATTAACTTAATCGCTGCACCGGTAAACCGGATAAATTTTCAATAATGACTTTCGCAAGAGATCTAATGAATAAATATCCAAAAAGCCCATCAATTGAAGTCCAAGCCCATCAACCAGGTATTCAATCGAAAATGCATCCCCAGCCCGAAGTCATCAAACCCAACTATCAGGGCAGCAATAAATTAAAAGACAAAGTTGCCCTGATTACCGGGGGTGATAGCGGCATTGGCAGATCAATCGCCGTACTGTTTGTACGCGAAGGTGCAGATATTGCCATCTGCTATCTGGAAGAAGATGAATATGCTGAAGAAACCAGGAAAATGAAGGCCGCCGTTGCCTAGTGTTGAAATGCGATTTTCAACATCACGATGGAATATGCAAGCTAGGTGCAATTACCTCATTCACCCGGAGTTTATCTACAAATTTATTGAAAAATAAGACCGGGATTAGAGTCAATGCAGTCGCTCCTAGTCCGATCTGGACATACCGTTGATTCCGAGCAGTTTTGATGAAGAACAGTTAAAATATTTTGGCAAGACAACGCCTATGGAACGCATGGGACAACCCAGTGAAGTAGCTCCTGCATACCTGTTTCTGGCCTCGGATGAAGCAAGTTATATATCCAGGCAAGTCATTTATGTTAATGGAGAAACCATTATTAATGGTTAAAGTATTTAAAATCACCAGTTGAAATTTTATTTAAAGCTTGAGCGCCTGTGAAAATAATTTAAATCATGATGAATCAAATCCCTCACCAAACATTGACATATTATTACCCATCATTAATTTTTTCTTTGCTTAAATGAATAAAGCAGTAAATCTAGAGAGGAACTCATCATGCCTAGAGGCGATAAATCATCTTATACAGAGAAGCAGAAACGGCAAGCCAAACATATTGAGGAAAGTGAAAAAGAGCGTGGGCTTTCCGAGGAAGATGCGGAACGGATTGCTTGGGCTACCGTCAATAAGCAGGATGGTGGTGGCAAGAAAAAAAGACACCATTGAAGATTATTCTTTCTACAATTCTATAAAGCTCTTTCATCAGGGCTTTATTTGATTGATCTGCCTATAAGCCAGCAATTTTACCGTTTATCGGATGGTGTAATTACAAAAACACTCTAACAGCATGATTATTCTTAGTTTATAAAATATATGCTGACATTATTCACAATTTTTAAAGGTTCAAATGAATCAACACCGTTAAAATCTTAGTTTACCCGTCACAGGGGTGAATACTGATGACACTCTATTGCATAAAAAAGAATCAAAGCTTTCTCGCTTATCGAGATCAATTTGATGACTGCCATAATTGGCAAATGTCCGATCTGGATTTAGCCTTAGCCAGCCCATGGTACTGGACGACCGATAAAAATGTAGCCAAAATTTTTATAACCCAAACTGAAGCAGAAGTTTTTCTAACTACCCATTACGGAGAGTCTTTTATCCTGGAGGAAATAAACTTGTATAGATATGAATATGATTAACTTAATTTAACTCAAATCTATTACCAGCCAGACAATTTTATTTAGTGAGCTGGGTATGCCTTACAAGACAGCCCAGCAGCTAAAATCGCCATCAACTGCTTATTATTGGTTTGAGTACGAATAGTGCTAAATTTGTAAGATTCATGATGCCAGCCTACTTTTTTTGCTGTAATTGAGGATAAATAACCCTAGTTACGGATAAGCTAAATTTCTAACGACATGAATTTTTGGCTTATTCTTCTGACAGAGTTGATAAGCACATAAACATGAAAATATGCCTGCTAGAAAACCGGAAATAGTCCGATGTTTA
>NZ_VPCP01000167.1:0-1856 GCF_013418145.1 Acinetobacter sp. YH12201
TTTGATTCCTTTAGCAAATTCTGCTGCAAGGTCTTTTAGTTTTTGTTCGTTCATCATGTTGCCTGACTCCGTTGTGAATATGAACATAGCAAATTCAGGCAATTACACAATTTAATTTACAGTCTCGAAATAGTGACTAAATGCTTAATTTGAGAAGGCTTGTTACCAAAACGGATCAGCTCATACTCAACGCCATACGATTTCAAATACGCTGACATCTGAGAGCCTTCAAACATATAAGTAGCAATCCATACTTCTTTAAAAGATTTCAGTGTATCTATACTCAATTCCCAAACAATCAACTTCTGGTCCACATACAAGAGCTGACCAAGATCACACATTGTTGCTAGGTTTTCGTATTTCGTACCTGTAGGGTCACCACCGTTATCACCATACTTTTCACGATTGAAACGAAGAGTGACAGCATCATCATCAACATGAATCCAACCTAAACGGAAAAGAGCTTCTAACTCTGTAGATGAATGCTCTGTATATACATCATAGACTTGGATTGTTTCGTCAATAATAAGTACATAGTCTTTCGCATCATCCAACATATTTGGTGTTAGGTTCATAAAGAGCTGATGTGTACTGACTACGTTTTCTTTGTTCTTTAACAGGTATTGCAAGCTTTCAGCTTTATTCCCGCCCTTATAGCTTGGATGCTTGAAACGTCTTTCTTTTAATGGAGCATCATCAATATAAGCGTAATGAACGCTAGTATCGTCTTCTGTGGTAATTAAAGGACGTTTTAACGTATCTTCAGGATCGTATGTAGTACCTGAAATACGATGACATTCATCAAGTAATGGAGTGATATAAAGAAAGTTTTGATCTTTTTCTGCTGTTCTAATGTTTTCTATAATTTGAGTAGTCTTACCGCTACCCATCATTGCATCATAAACTTTAAACACTGTGCTTATTTTTCCTATTGGCACGTTTTTTATTCCTCATGATATTTTGTTGTTATGGAAGACTGTTCTTCCCTCTTGAGACAGATTATACAATTTCAAGACAAATAATGTCAATAGCTTGTCTTGAGACTTAGTTTTTGTCTTGAAACCCTTTATTTGTCTAGCTAAATGGTTGTTTTATTTTTAAATTTATAATTGTGGATAAGTAAGACAGGTTTCAGTCTTAATTGATCTTAGGTTTTATACGGCTTTCGCTGCAATTCGATACTCAAATTACAGTGAATTTATAAAGGAAAATTTAAAGGCTGTAGACAAAACCTTGTCTTAGACATTTTATAACTAATTGTTTTTAAAAATGAAAAAAGCAAAAACCTTAAAACAAAAATGTACGGATTCTAGGTACACATAAGCGCACACAGACATAGCACCTAAAGCCTATTTACTGACCGCCCTCTGTTCCTTCCATTACTGTAGCTATTGCCTACAGTCGGTTGGTTGCTCAAACATTTACTTCAGCATAGCTTCGTTGTTACTCGCTATACTTCGTAAAGTTTCGAGCTGAGGTCCATTCTTTTATAACTCAATGTTTTCAACTGATTTTGAAGGAAGCTTAAAAAGTCTTATAAAATAAGGCTAGACAAAACCTTGTCTTGGGACAGTCAAAAAACTCAATTTTTTAGGGCTTTTTTTAACTTTTATCTTAAAGAAGAAATTATAAAAAAATACATAGGACTTACGCACTATTATTTATAGATTCTCTGTGGTAGCAGATGATTTTTATCGAGAATAAAGTCATCAATGAAGTTTTTGATAACTGGTCTAAATAATTTCTTCTGCCAACGATATACATTTTCAAAGATCCGCTCAAACTGGTTCTTTTGTATCTCGACGTAGGCCATCAAGGCTGAAAAAATATGATTCAAAATCAGTTTAGATCGTCTT
>NZ_VPCP01000168.1:0-1827 GCF_013418145.1 Acinetobacter sp. YH12201
CGATATTTACAAGTTAGTGAATAGCTTATTGGGATTAGCAACTAAATTTAGTTTAACTTATAAAAATCATGAAACACTGTTCGAATTTTAAGCGTGGAACATGAATAATCAATAAAAAGCCGCTCTGGTGCCCTATATTCCAGAACGGCTTGCTTTAATATAATGATATTTAAAGAGAAATATCAAGCATTACGTATAAGGTGTATTATGTTAATTTTAGATTTTCTTAATTTAAACTTGAGATTTAATCCAGTCTCGACCAAATGATGCAAAGATTTCAACCTTAAATCGTGTGCCAAAAGATATCTCTCTTTACTTACAGTGTTCAATCCATCAACTATCAAATTTTTATTTAGGAAATAATGAATGAATTATGTTTTTTTTGATATTGATGGAACCTTACACAAGGAAGATATTTTTTTAGAGTTCATCAAGTGTTCAATTAAAGAAAGATTACTCAATTCTGTTATATTTCTTCCGATTATTTTTATCTCATTTCTTATTTATCTTGTTAATACAAAAGGTAAGTTTGGGTTAAATTTAATTTTATTTTTCCTTTTTCTAGGCATTTCAGAATCGCAGTTAGGCACTCTCACTGAGAAATTTTGCAAATCATTCTCTTTAAAAATGACCCCTTTTGATAATGCGCTTAAACAGTTAGAGTTTCACAAAGCAAATGGTGATCAAGTCATTTTTATTAGTGGCACACCAGTAGAATTCATCAAGCAGATTTATCCTAGTTTTTTCAATACAACTAACTTTGAAGTAATTGGCTCAATCACACGTAGAAACTTTGGTTCCTTCTATTTAGATGAAAGATGCATTTATAAAAACAAAAAGACGATGTTAAACAATCGATTTAACGCTGTTCTAAATTTTAGCCATGGGTACTCTGATAGTTTAAGCGATCTTCCAATTTTAACTCTTTGCGATAAAGCCTACTTAGTTGATAAAGATGGCTCTATGACCTCATTTGACACCCAGAGGTGAGGTAAAGTAGTTTTTGGTTCTAATATCCATGATTAGCATCCCATTTAACATAATGGCTGATTATACGAACTAGCCATGTAATGCAATTTGCATTACAATATTTCCATACATTCAATAAATGGGAAAAGTGATGGCTACTGTTAACTTCAGGGTCGATGAAGCCCTTAAAGAAAAATCTTATTCAGTTCTTAGAGAACAAGGTATTGCACCTACTGAGTTTTTTACAAATGTCCTTGAATACATTGCAGCGACTGGGAAACTCCCTGTACAAAAAGCCTTACTCTCAGAAGAGGATACCGAGCTATTAGCGATTGTTCGTAAACGTATTAATGATCCTAAAGAAATGTTCGAGGAAATTACTTTAGATGACTTATAAGCTTTTACGTCATAAGGACTTCACAGCTGAATGGGAAAAGCTTCCTAGTGCTATAAGAGATCAATTTAAGAAGAAACTTGCCAAGGTCATAGAGCAGCCACATATTCCCAAGAATATGCTCAGAGGTGATCTGGCAGGCTGCTATAAAATTAAATTATTAAAGGCTGGAGTCCGACTAGTTTATCAAGTCAAAGATGATCAGGTAGTTATCTTGCTCATCACCGTTGGGAAACGAGCTGACAGCATAGTTTATGACGAAGCGAAAAAGCGCATTAAAGACTAAAAATGGGAGCTATAAGCTCCCATTTTTGACTTCGTATAAGGTGTATTATGTGTAAGCGTCCGCTGAACCCCACTTTTCTTATTTTCTCAATATCCCGATAGTGTCCATTATTTATTAAATGGACATTATGTTTATGGCCTTAGACACTTTTATAGACACTGAACAAACGACAGAAAGA
>NZ_VPCP01000169.1:0-1823 GCF_013418145.1 Acinetobacter sp. YH12201
CCTATTTAAGTGATGTGCTGAAAAGGCTGCCGACGCATAAAGTGACCCAAATAGAAGAATTACTGCCACACCGCTGGAAATCCGACCAAAATTAAAAAATAGGCATGGGATTCAGCGGACGCTTACTATTATGTTAATTTTAGAGAAAGTTAAAACTATGAGAAAAGAGTTAAGAGAAATATTTATTCATGGATGTAATGAAAAAATTGAGAAAAAAGGAGATAACGTTGGTTTATCTTTCTATGCCTTTTTCAAGAATAAAAACGATAATCCTGAGCTCTTAATGGAAGCAGCTAGTTGGTGGATCATGCAACATAAATTAGATCATTTCGAAAAAGCCATAAAAATTAAAGCACTTGTTTTAAGTGAGTCTTAGCTTAACTCAGCATGATGGCTGTTATACGAAATTAAAAGGCCCTGATCTAATATCAAGGCTTCGTATAATCCGTATTATGTTAATTTTAGGTGAGTTTAAGAAGGATTATTAAAGTCCAGCGAGTACTAATTTAGCTTGAGCATGACCGTTATTTGCCGATTTTTTTAACCAATTTAATGCTTGAATACGATTTTTCGGTAAGCCGTTGCTTCCATTTAAATAATTTGTTCCAATATTAAACTGTGCATTTGCATCTCCTTGATCAGCTGCTTTTAAATACAATTCATTTGCTAAAAAACTATTTTTGCTTACCCCAAGACCATTTGTATACATTACAGCTAAATTATTTTGAGCACTTGCATAGCCTTGATCAGCAGCTTTTAAATACCATTCTGCAGCTTTAGAATAATTCTTCTCGACCCCATTACCATGGTAGTAATTGTTACCCATACTAAATTGAGCACGTGCATCTCCTTGATTAGCAGCTTTGGTATACCATTCAATAGCTTTAGAATAATTCTTCTCGACCCCTTGCCCATTAAAATACATATTAGCTAGATTTTGTTGAGCCTTAACATCTTCTTGATTAGCAGCTTTGGTATACCATTCAATAGCTTTAGAATAATTTTTCTCGACCCCTTGCCCCTTAAAATACATATTAGCTAGATTATATTGAGCTGGGGCTAAGTCTTGATTAGCGGCTTTTAAATACCATTCTGCAGCTTTAGAATAATTCTTCTCGACCCCTTGGCCATTGTCATAATTCATTCCAAGATTATATTGAGCACTTGCATCCCCTTGATTGGCGGCTTTTAAATACCATTCTGCAGCTTTAGAATAATTCTTCTCGACCCCTTGGCCATTGCCATACATCCACCCAAGGTTATACTGCGCCTTTGCATTCCCTTGAGCGGCGGCTTTGCTGTACCACTCAAAGGCTTTGCTATCGCTCTGAGTAACCCCTTGGCCATTGTCATACATCCATCCAAGGTTATATTGCGCCCTTGCATCCCCTTGAGTTGCTCTAATTTTAGTTTCTTGAAAAGACTCTTGATCCGCAAAAACAGGACTTATAAATAGGTATAAAGTAAAAGATAAGAATATTTTTTTAGATAATTTCATAAGTTATTTCTATTAAATCAAATTGATAGCATCATACATTAAGATTATTTTTCAGGCAGTAAGATTATTGAAATGTCCACCAATTTTGGTCCCATTTAACATAATGGGCGTTATACGAAATGAAAAAACCTAGGCACTGGCCTAGGTTTTAATTTAAAAAAAATACATAAAAATTAAGTTTTTAGACTCGATTTTTTATGTAAGCCCAAAATAGAAATGTCCGGTTTCTCCAAAGTAAAAATGTCCGCTTTTAGAATATGCACTTTTGCAATTTCCTTAGCGGACGGTTTGATATGTTGGTGTCTATGTCGGATAAAGAACTTAA
>NZ_VPCP01000170.1:0-1812 GCF_013418145.1 Acinetobacter sp. YH12201
CAGCGCATTGGACGACAGCAGGTGGTGACGATGCTTTAAACCAGGCTGTTCCATTCTGCTATTCTCCAAACGTTCTATTTCATTCTTCTCATGACCTCAGGCATACTGCGGTCATGAATACGCTGCCAGATTTAAGCCAACTGACCCATGAACAACTGCTGGAATTCACCCGGCAGTTGGCGATGCAGCATCAACAACTCGCAGAAGATAAACAACAATTAGATGCTCAAGTTCAACATCTGGAAGTATCAAATCAACAATTAGATGCCAAAGTTCAACATCTTGAAGTCACCAATCAGCAATTAGATTCTAAAGTTCAGCATCTTTCTATTCTCAATCAAAAATACGAGCATGAACTGGCGCTGTTTAAACAGCATAAATTCGGCAGTAAAAACGAACATCTCACCGCAAAACAAATCCATCTGTGGGATGAGGCGGTCGAAGAAGATATTGCAGCCGTTGATCTGGAATTAGAACGATTAAATGCAGATAAAACCCATGCAGGGACACAGAAAGCCACAGTCAACAAACCTAAACGTCGACTGCTGCCAGATCATCTACACACCATTCGTATTGAGCATGAACCTGCATCAACCCAATGCAGTTGTGGCTGCCAGTTACGTCGTATCGGCGAAGATATCAGTGAAAAACTGCATTTCAGACCGGCACAGTTCTATAAGGAACAGCATGTACGTGGCAAATGGGTCTGTGATCAGTGCGACACCCTGACTCAGCAAGCGATGCCCGCCTATGTGATTGATAAAGGTATTGCCAGTCCTGAACTGCTCAGCCATGTGCTGGTATCGAAGTATGCCGATCATTTGCCGCTGTACCGTCAGCGCCTGATCTATCAGCGGGCTGGCATTGATCTGTCCAGATCCACGTTATCTGACTGGATTGGTCGCTGCGGTGTGGAACTGGAACCTCTGGCCAATGCCTTAAAACAGGTGGTGCTGCAACAGCGGGTGATCCATGCCGATGAAACGCCGGTCACCATCATGCGGATGGGTGAGAATGATAAAAAACCGAAGAAAGGTTATGTCTGGGCCTATGCCACTACACAGTACAATCCAGTTCAAGCCGTGATCTATGACTTTCAGGATAGTCGTTCAGGTCAGCATGCTGAAGCGTTCCTGAAAGACTGGCAGGGCCATCTGGTCTGTGATGATTACAGCGGTTATAAAGCACGCTTTAAATCAGGTCAGGTCATTGAGGTGGGCTGCATGGCGCATGCGCGTCGTAAATTCCATGAACTGCATGTGACCAAAAAAAGTCAGGTCGCTGAACAGGCATTAGTGCTGATTCAGAAACTGTATGCCATAGAAGCAGAACTCAGGAAAAAGACTGATGGTACAGCAGAACAGCGCCGCGAATACCGACAACAGCATAGTCAACCGGTGATGCAACAACTGTATGAATGGCTCAACCAACATCAACTGACTGTGCCATCGAGTTCTCCAACCGCCAAGGCGATCAATTACACTCTGAAGCGTTGGCCAGCTTTAAGCCGCTATCTGGATGATGGCAATCTACCGATTTGCAATAACTGGGTGGAAAACCAGATGCGCCCCTGGGCGTTGGGACGTAAGAACTGGTTATTTGCAGGTTCGCTGCGCAGCGGTCAGCGAGCAGCCAATATTATGACATTAATCCAGTCAGCAAAGCTGAATGGGCTGGATCCCTATGCCTATTTAAGTGATGTGCTGAAAAGGCTGCCGACACATAAAGTGACCCAGATTGAAGAGTTACTGCCACACTGCTGGAAACCTGAACCGAATTAAAAAATAGGCATGGGGTTCAGCGGACGCTTAC
>NZ_VPCP01000016.1:0-46588 GCF_013418145.1 Acinetobacter sp. YH12201
TTGTGCTGGCGACCATAGCAAGAGTGAACCACCTGATCCCTTCCCGAACTCAGAAGTGAAACCTCTTAGCGCTGATGGTAGTGTGGGATTACCCATGTGAGAGTAAGTCATCGCCAGCTCATTATTCTAAAGCCCCTGCATAAAGCAGGGGCTTTTTTTATGCGGGGAATTTTTATTAAAAAGAAGAATGATTAAAAAAGAACAATTCAATTTTACTTTTATTGATTCAAATTCAAAATTGTCAATTTAAGAATGGTTAAAAACTAAACCCAAGGGTCTAGGATTTTGGTCATTTTTAATACTTTAGTAGAGTGTTTACTCAAAAATGGCTGTGTTCAACTTAGTCAGTTACGAAAGCATGCTGCTATAAATCATTAAAAATAATAAAAAGATTACAGGTCATGTGCTGTGTCGTAGTAATCACAATGAATTAAAACTCACAGGAGGTGGGGATATGACAATGAATACAGTCAATGTAAATGATGTTATTGATAAAGCTGAATTTAAGACCTTTCATTTTAAGGTCGTGCTTTTGTGTTTGGTAATTATTCTGTTTGATGGTTATGATTTGGCAATTAATGGTGTAACTTTACCACTATTAATGAAGGACTGGGGCTTAAGTGCTGTTCAAGCGGGAATGCTGGCCAGTACAGCTCTTGCAGGCATGATGTTTGGCGCGATGCTATTCGGGACTTTGGCGGATAAAATTGGCCGTAAAAAAGTGATCCTGACCTGCGTGGTGTTATTTAGTGGATTTACCTTTGCGGGTGGATTTGCTTCAAATCCAACAGAGTTTGGTGCTTTACGGTTCCTTGCAGGGTTGGGCATTGGCGGGGTATTACCCAACCTTGTCGCTTTAACTTCAGAATATGCTCCGCAGCGTTTAAGAGCAACACTGGTCACCACCATGTTTAGTGGCTATGCGGTAGGCGGTGTAATGGCAGCACTATTTGGTGCCTGGTTTACTCCGAATTTTGGCTGGCAAATCATGTTCTTTATTGCAGGCGTACCATTATTGCTATTACCGCTGATCTGGAAATTCCTGCCTGAATCGTTAACCTTTTTAGTCAAGGCTCAAAAGGATGAACATGCACGAAATATCTTGCAGCGTCTTAGCGCAAATTTAGTCTTGAATGCACAAACTAAATTTGAACTGAGTGAAGTTAAAATTTCTGAACCTGCTTTTGTCAGCAGCTTGTTTAAGCACGGGCGTGCAGGTAGTACGCTGTTGTTCTGGCTTGCATTCTTTATGTGTCTGTTAACGCTATACGCCTTGGGCAGCTGGTTGCCAAAGCTGATGATGGCAGCAGGTTACTCAATGAATAACAGCTTGATGTTCCTACTTGCGATGAATATTGGTGCGGTAATCGGTACAGTTGGTGGCGGTATTCTTGCAGATAAATTCCATTTAAAACCAGTCATTATTACTTTATGTTTATCAGGTGCTGTAGCTTTATCTTTACTTGGCTTTAAATCTCCACAACCTGTGATTTATTTACTGGTTGCAGTTGCTGGTGCATCCGCGATTGGTTCACAAATTTTGCTCTATAGTTATGTCGCACAGTATTATCCGCTAACCGTACGTTCAACGGGTATTGGCTGGGCTTCTGCAGTGGGACGTACTGGTGCGATTATCGGACCAATCCTGATTGGAATGTTGCTGGGTATGGAATTGCCACATCAATTTAACTTTATGGCAGTCGGTTTACCGGTAATTGTTGTAGCACTTGCGGTAGCATTGATTGTTCGTCAAGACAAAGTGGTAAAAGCTGATCCATTAGCGGTGAAAAAACTGAACACTCTAAAAGCCCAATGATCGTATTGTGATCAGAATCTTTAAGCGTTAAATATTTCAAAAATATCTAAACCTCTTCATTTGAAGAGGTTTTTTTATGCTATTTCATAAAAGATTAAACCAATCAAAAAAATAATCGAGCTAGAAGGCCTGAAAAGCCCAATTTACTTATAAAAATGATCATAAATTACTCTAATAATAATGTGATACATCAATCAAATAAATGTTATTTCAGTGATCATAGAAGAATATCAATTAGTCTTATTGTGCGTTAAATCCGGCTTGCGTATATTGCGTCGAATTAAATATTCAGCCGAATATTTAAAGGATGTTACGGACAAGTACTCATGGGAGATGAGAACGATGACAATGGAAACTGTAGATATAAATTCTGTAGTCGACAATGCGAAATTTACGCCTTTTCACTTCAATGTAGTTGCTTGGTGTTTACTGGTAATTTTATTTGATGGTTATGATTTGGCAATTAATGGTGTAACTTTACCACTATTAATGAAGGACTGGGGCCTCAGTGCCGTTCAAGCGGGAATGCTTGCCAGTACAGCTCTTGCAGGCATGATGTTTGGTGCGATGATCTTTGGTTCCTTGGCGGACAAGATTGGTCGTAAGAAAGTCATCATGATCTGTATTGTTTTATTCAGTGGTTTAACCTTTGCTGGTGGTTTTGCCTCTAATCCAACCGAATTTGGGATGTTACGCTTCCTTGCCGGTCTGGGTATTGGTGGTGTGATGCCGAACCTGGTGGCACTGACTTCTGAATATGCTCCACAAAAAATGCGCAGCACACTTGTGACCACCATGTTTAGCGGTTATGCGGTTGGTGGTGTGATGGCGGCATTATTAGGTTCATGGTTTACGCCTGATTTTGGTTGGCAAATCATGTTCTTTATTGCAGGTATTCCTTTATTTTTACTGCCTTTAATCTGGAAATTCTTGCCTGAATCTTTAGCGTTTATGGTAAAGCAAAACAAGCAGGCTGAAGCACGTCGTATTGTGCGTCGCTTGTCGCCAAATACCAAGGTTACGGATCAAACCACATTTACTTTGCCACAGGAAAGTGTACCTGAAGCGGCAAACGTAGTGAGCCTGTTCCGTCGTGGCCGTGCAACCAATACCTTATTGTTCTGGGTAGCATTCTTTACCTGCTTACTGACCATGTATGCCTTGAGCAGCTGGTTACCGAAGCTGATGATGGCGGCAGGTTACTCGATGGATAACAGCCTGATGTTTATGATGGTGATGAATGTCGGTGCGGTTGTCGGTATTGTGGGTGGCGGTATTCTTGCAGACCGTTTCCACTTGAAACCGGTATTGATGGTCCTGGGTATGATGGGTGCGGTTGTGATGAGCTCAATGGGCTTTGCGTCTAACCAATTCTTACTTTACATCTTGGTGTTTCTGGCGGGTGCAGCATCGATTGGTTCGCAAATGTTGCTGTATAGCTATGTTGCGCAATTCTACCCACTTGCAGTACGTTCAACTGGGATTGGCTGGTCGTCTGCGATTGGTCGTATGGGCGCGATTGTAGGGCCGATCCTGATTGGTGGCTTACTTGGCATGAACCTGCCTGCACATTTCAACTTTATTGCAGTCGGTTTACCGGTATTGATTACTGCGATTGCTGTTGCATTGATCATGCATGACGATGAATCTGAAAAGATTGGTTCAGCTGAACCAGCAGTTTCTAAAGCTTAAACATTAAGTTTAAAAAGAAGCCTCCGAAAGGGGGCTTTTTTATTTACTGATCATCTAAAGCAATTTAAATTAAAAAAATCATGAGCTTAAAATTTATAAAAAATGGATTATCGCGAACAATGGGAAAGCTTTTTAAATCCTGAAGTATTTAGAGATCGAATAATTAATATTTCGATGTATATAACTATTTATGAAATGTTGAAAGATTCGATTATTAGTCGAATCAAAGACTTTTATGTTATGACTTTAATTGGTGCTAAGGATTTAGAAGGAGAGGAAGAATATAGATTAGAAGTTTTATCAAGACATAAAAATCATTTCTACGCTTCTATTTCTTGGTTAATAGAAAATGAAGTAATTAATGAAGAAGATAAGGAAAATATTGAAATTTTAAAAAGTTATAGAAATTATTTGGCACATGAAATGAGTGATATCGTTTTTAATGGTGAAATAAAAGACCTGATGAAGAACTTTCTATGTGCTTACCAATTAATTCATAAAATTGAAAACTGGTGGATCGTTAACTTTGAAATGGCAATCAATCCAGATTTTACTGATGCTAATTTGGAAGATATAGATATCGATAATATACAATCAGGGAAAAAATTAATGATTGATATGGCTTTGTCAGTGTTATCAGGAAGTGAAGAACTATTAAAAAAATTCAAAAGTAATTAACCAAAGATTTATATATGATGAACTTTCTTGATGTTGACTGGTTAAAATCAACCATTTCATAATTAGAAAAATTTTAGGTGATACAATTATGACTATTAAATCATTCTCCCCAATCCCTGAAGATGATGACGAACTGCATCTTCCTGAACTGGTGTACTGGGCATCGCTTGGTGATATTGACCAGGTCGAACAGGCTTTACAGGAAGGTTTGGATGTCAACTCTACCGATGAAGAAGGCTATAGTGCTTTACAGGCGGCAGCTGAAAATGATCACTTAGAAGTCGTGAAGCTATTGATCAGTAAAGGCGCAGATGTTGATCATCGCAGTACCTATACGGCTTTAGAGCTTGCTGAAATGGCAGGCAATAAAGAAGTCACAGCTTATCTTAAAAGCTTAAAAGGATTATCTTGATAAAAAGAAGCCCCATCATTTTGATAGGGCTTGTTTATATGGGTTGCCTAGGTATGACTCCTGTCGTACCTCACGTCCTGATGCTCAAACTTTATTATTGTTGTTTTCTGTTTGGGAAACGTCCTGTTTCCTGATGAATTTAGAATAAGAAATTTATCTTGAGGCAGATAGAGGCCAATAGAACCATTTTATGTACGTTATGTCTTACACAGGCTGACCATAGCAAATGAAAGTTTGTTACCAATCAAAAATAGTGATTTTCAATATTGTACTTAGAATAAAACGGGTGAGCTATTTGAATGGCAGAGGATCATCAGGATGAAAATATTCCGACAGCGTATGCTGAGCACTATTATATTGATCAGTACAGTAAGTTTAACTGCATGTAATGCACAAACTGATGCTGTAAGTCCGGCATCCAAGTCAGCAACAGAAACCACATCTTCCAAACCTTCTTCAGGTTCAGTCAATCAAACGTATAAACTCACCAGCGTCGCAGAATTTAATGAACCCTGGGCCATGACAGGGCTGAAGGATGGTCGTTTACTGGTTACTGAAAAAAAGGGAAAGTTACAGTTATTTGACCCCAAAACCAGAGAAAAAATTGAAGTCAAAGGCATACCTGAAGTGGCCTATGGCGGGCAAGGCGGCTTGGGCGATATCGCCTTGCATCCACAATTTGAACAGAATCATATTATTTACTTAAGTTATGCAGAAGCAGGACAGGGTGGTTATGGGGCTGTAGTTACTCCGGGTGAACTGGATTTATCCAATGTTCAGCAACCACAGGTTAAAAATTTAAAAACTATCTGGCAACAGGTGCCTAAAGTACCAGGACAGGGACATTATGCCCATCGGCTGTTATTCGGTTCTGATGGAAAGTTATGGATTAGTTCAGGTGAACGTCAGAAGTTTGATCCTGCGCAAAATATGCAATCCAATTTAGGCAAAATATTGCGTTTAAATGAGGATGGCACATCTGCCTCAGGTAATCCGTTTAGCGGTCAGGGCGAGATTGCAAAACAGGTCTGGTCGTTGGGCCACAGAAATCCCTTAGGTATAGCATTTGATCCTAAAGGGAAACTTTGGGTGGTGGAAATGGGACCGAAAGGTGGAGATGAACTGAATCTGATTGTCAAAGGTGAAAATTACGGTTATCCGCTGGTTTCAAATGGCGATCATTATGATGGCAGAGATATTCCTGACCATCATACCCGCCCTGAATTTAAAGCACCTGAAATCAGCTGGACTCCCGTCATCTCCCCATCTAGTCTGATTTTTTATACTGGTTCGCAATTTCCTGCATGGGAAAATAAGGCCCTGATTGGTGGCTTGTCTTCCAAAGCCATTGTGGTAGTAGATACAGCGATGAAACCTGTGACTGAAGTACAGCACGTGGATATGAAGCAGCGTATCCGTGATCTGCTGCAAGCCCCGGATGGTTCAATTTGGGTGCTGGAAGATGGTAGCAATGCCAGACTGCTGAAAATGACGGCGAAATAAGACAGCTTTTGTAATGATCGTTATATATTTGATTGCATTGAATCAGGCTGCGTAATGCTCGTCTGCATTAAACACATTGGCCTGAATCTGGATCAGTTTACGGTTGCCTTGTTTGCCATTCATGCCCCAATCGGCAATCCTGATATTAACCACAAGGGCGACATCACCTTTCTGTCATTGTAGTCACAGGACATCACGTTAGGTACATGGTATTAAAAAAGGTCTGCTTGTCTTGAGCGTTCCATTTTATTATTTTGTTGAGGATGGCTGGAATAATTCTGAGGGTTATTCTAATGATGCCTCATTTTTGTATGCTTGTGATTATAGAGTTTGAAGTTTCAATAGCATGTAAACTTTAATCGTTTTAGTTGAAGTTTTCGATAAATGCTCAGCCCGATCAGCATCATGCATAAAGAAAAAAAACCCGACATCCTGTCGAGGTTTTTTATATTCTTTCTAAGGTATAACTCCTGTCGTACCTTGCAGCATCCTGCTGTTATATCACTTATCTTTCTAGTTGTAAGTTTAGAGACTTCCTGTCTCGGTATGAGTTAAATATATCGTGAAAGATAATGTGTGAAAAGTAGATATATTCTTCAACTCTTGTAAGCTTAAACGTACAACGATTTTCTAGGTATCAAGTGCTTACGTATTGAATCAGTTTATCCAGTACACTTTTTAAAGCTTTTTCATCAAACTCATTCGGTTCAAATTCTTCGGTTTTATTACGTGAAAAAATATCGCGAATTTCAATCACTGCATTACTGTCCACTAAGCCAAGTTGCGTTCCGACCTGGCGAATCTGGTCGATGGAACGGGAGCCATTGGTTGCACCATAGCCAATATAGGCAGCCGGTTTACCTTGCCATTCCTTACCGACGTAATCGAGGGCATTTTTAAGTGCCGGGCTGTAGCCATGGTTATATTCAGGGCTAATAAAAATGAAGGCATCGCTTGAAGCCACTTTATCTGCCCAGTCTTGTTGTTTGGGTTGATCATAAATGCCCGTTAGGGGAGGATGGCTACCAGCAAAAATCGGCAGAGCCCATTCTTTTAAATCGACCAGTTCGGCCTGAACTGTACTGAAATTGGCCTGATCAATACTGCGCTTGACCCAACGTGCCACTTTAATGGCAGTTCGACCTTCACGCACGCTACCCACAACAATATATATTTTCATGTATAGATCCTAGATTTTTTGAATTGTCATCTTTAACTTATTATCAATATTATCTATTGAATATTAGGGATTTGTATATTTAACCATCGCTGCAAGCAGAAAATAAAAAAGCTCCCGAAGGAGCTTTTAAACGAAAAAGGCTGAAACCTTACATAATTTTAACGCCTTGCTGACCCGCCGGGGTCACTTTAAAGATTTCTACTTCAAAGGTAATGTTTTTACCGGCAAGTGGGTGATTAAAATCAATTTCAGTAATATCTTCACCGACTGATTTCACTACCCCAAACAGACTTTGCTTGGCTTTATCTTCAAATTCAATCATATGACCCACAACAGGAGGCTGTTCGAATTTAACGGTGTCAAATTTCTGTACGTTTTCAGCATTCCATGGACCAAAAGCTTCTTCTGAGGGAAGACTTACGGTACGACGGTCTCCGGCACGTAAACCAAACAGGGCTTTTTCGAAACCCGGCAATAAACTGCCATCACCCATTACCAGGCTGACAGGCGTTTCACGGTTACGGGTGTTGTCAATTTCCACGCCATTTTCAATGGCGACCGAAAAATGCAGCTCGACTTTAGAGCCTTCTGCAATTCGGGTTTCTTCATTTGGATTAATAAAATCAGTCATTTTGTTGCGCTTCCGCACGTTGAATACGGTGTTTTTCCAGGAAAAACGTATCGATCAGGAGCAAGATAGTCCCCACGGTAATGGCACTATCAGCAATATTAAAAGCAGGAAAGTGGCTGTTGTTGTAGTAAACGTGAATAAAATCGACCACATAACCCAAGGTGACCCGGTCAATCAGGTTACCGATGGCTCCACCCAGAATCAGGGCAATCGCCATAGGTAAAATCACGATTTTTTTCGGCATACGCATCAGCCAAAATACAAAAATTACAGATACTAACGCTGCCAGTGAGGTAAAGAAATAGCGTTGCCATCCACCAGCATCGGACAGAAAACTAAAGGCTGCGCCATAGTTATGTAGCAATGTCCAGTTTAAAAAGGGCAGTACAGGGACCGGATCTGCATAGTTCAGATGGGTCGTTGCAAACCATTTGGTCCATTGATCCAGAATAATTGCCACTATGGATAATCCGACCCACACCAGATTGTGCGGGTAGAACTGGAATAAGCCCTTTTTATTTTGTGGATTAGGCATACTTTCTCTCTTCGCCTTGACCTGTAGGAAGGTTAATAATACAGCGAGAACAAAGGCCTGGATGTTCATGATGTGTATTCACATCAGGCAGCACATGCCAGCAGCGTGCACATTTTTCACCATCGGCTGCAGAGACTTTGACGCGTAAACCTTCCAGATCGGTCGCTTCACCTTGCGCTGCATCAAAGGCATTTACAGTAACTTGAGAGGTGATCAGGACAAAACGTAATTCGTCATCTAACTGATCCAGTACCGTTTTCAATTCAGCATTGGCCCAAAGTTCAACTTTAGCTGACAGGTTAGAACCAATCAGTTTGGCATTACGTGCTGCTTCAATTTGCTTGTTTACTGCAGATTTAACGCTAATTAAAGTCTGCCAGTCAGCTTCTGAAACCAGGTTTGCAGTTGACGCGACCGGAATGTCATACCATTCGGCAGTGAACACGTATTTCTCGCTTTGACCTGGAATTAAAGGCCAAGCTTCTTGTGCTGTAAAGCTCAAGATCGGTGCCATCCAGCGTACAAAGGCTTGGACCAGGTGATACAAGGCAGTTTGTGCAGAATGACGGGCTTGTGAATCCGCTTTGGTGGTGTACTGACGGTCTTTGATGATGTCGAGATAGAAACCACCCAAGTCATTGATACAGAAGTTAGTCAAGGCATTGGTGACGATATGGAAGTTCATATCTTCATACGCTTGCTGAATGGTTTTTTGTACGTCCGCAGCACGTTGCAGGATGTATTGATCCAGCGCGATCAATTGATCCACTGGCAAGGCATCAGTAGCTGGCTGGAAGCCATTCAGGTTGGCCAGCAAGAAACGCAGGGTATTACGAATACGGCGGTAACCATCCGAAGCACGGCTAAAGATTTCTTTACCGGCGGTCATTTCATAACGGTAATCGGCAGATGCGATCCAGAAACGCAGACCGTCAGCACCCATATCTTTAATGATGTCTTGCGGGGTAATGATGTTACCCAGTGATTTAGACATCTTGCGGCCTTTTTCATCGACTACGAAGCCGTGAGTCAACAAGCCCTTATACGGTGCGCGTTCGTTAATCGCAATTGAAGTCAACAATGAAGACTGGAACCAGCCACGGTGCTGGTCTGAACCTTCAAGGTACAAATCAGCAGGGTCTTGCAGTTCTTCACGTTCACGTAATACCGCGTAGTGGGTTGTACCTGAGTCGAACCACACATCTAGCGTATCGCGTACGGCATTGTAGTGTTCAGCATCATCACCAATGAAGTCTTTCGCTTCACGGTTGTACCAGCCATCAATGCCTTCCTGTTCGATCAGCTTCGCAACTTCTTCGATTAGTTCAGGGGTACGCGGATGCAATTCGTTGGTGTCTTTATGCACAAAGAACGGGATTGGCACGCCCCAAGTACGTTGACGTGAGATACACCAGTCCGGACGGCCTTCAATCATCGCCTGAATACGGTTTTTACCCCAATCCGGCACAAAGCTGATTTCATTTTCAATCGCGTTCAATGCACCTTGGCGTAAACCTTTGGCATCCATACTGATAAACCATTGTGGCGTAGCACGGAAGATAATCGGGGTTTTATGACGCCAGCAGTGCGGGTAGCTGTGCTTGATTGGGTGATGCGCCCAAAGTTTGCCCGCTTCACTTAATGCTTCAATGATTTTTGGATTGGCTTTATAGATGTGTTCACCGGCAAAAATAGGTGAAGTTGGCAGGTAAACACCATTACCACCGACCGGATTATCGACTTTTAGGTTGTATAATAGGCCGACTTTATAGTCGTCCACACCGTGGCCTGGCGCGGTATGTACTGCCCCTGTACCACTGGTTGCAATGACGTGTTCACCCAGGATGACCGGTACTTGACGATCAGCGATTAACGGATGTTGCAGTTGCAGGTTTTCAAGTTTTGCGCCGGTAAAATCGGCAATCACTTCAACAGTGCTAAAGCCATAACGTTCAGTCGCAGATTCAACCAGATCTTTGGCCAAGATAAAGTTTTGCGGTTGTTTATCTTCACCACGTGCTTTGACCAATTGATATTCAATTTCAGCATGCAGGGCAACGGCCTGGTTGGCAGGTAATGTCCAAGGTGTTGTGGTCCAGATCACGATGTCAGTGCAGTCAGTTACTTGAACACCTAAACGTGCAGATAGGTCTGCTAAATCAACCACGCTGAAACCGACGTCAATCGCGTCTGATTTTTTGTCTTCATATTCAACTTCAGCTTCAGCCAATGCCGAACCACAGTCCAGACACCAGTTCACCGGTTTTAAACCCGGTTCGATATGGCCTGCTTTGGCAATTGCACCTAATGAACGCACGATGTCGGCTTCTTGTTTGAAGTTCATGGTGAGGTAAGGGTTATCCCAGTCACCGAACACGCCCATACGCACGAAGTCTTTTTTCTGTAATTCAACCTGGGTGTAGGCATACTCACGGCAGTGCTTGCGGAAAGTGGCGGCATCGACTTTCACGCCGACTTTGCCGACTTTTTCTTCAACTTTCAGTTCAATAGGCAGACCGTGACAGTCCCAACCCGGAACATAAGGGGCATCATAACCATCCATCACGCGGCTTTTGATGATGATGTCTTTAAGGACTTTGTTGACGGCATGGCCTAAATGGATTTGACCGTTTGCGTACGGAGGGCCATCATGAAGCACATATTTTTTCTTGCCAATACGCGATGCACGAATCTGCTGATAAATGTTGTCGGCATACCACTCTTCTAACCATTTTGCTTCACGTACTGCCAGATTTGCTTTCATTGCAAATTCAGTACCTGGGAGGTTTAGCGTGGCTTTATAATCCACTGCATTTTCAGGAGTTTGCTTATCGCTCATGCAAGTTGTCTTCCAATTTAATCAGTCTGAGGCTGACGCGTTTTACAATAAAAAATCTGGGATTTAAAAGGGAAAATGCGGCGTGTTTTGTCGAAACTCAAGCAGTTTCTCAACATCGTCATCAATTCCGGCTTTTAATGCTTCAAGCGAAGGGTAGTCCTTTTCGCCATGTAAATAGTTCAAGAATGTCACCCGCATTAACAGGCCATACAGATTAGCAGAAACATCAGGAAAATGTACTTCTAATCGCCATTCCGGATGGACTTGTTTGATGGCCGGTCGGGTACCGACATGTCCGGCACCGAACAGGGCGGTAGGTTCATAGCCTGCAATGCCTGATTTTTCAGGATTGTCGGCTTTCACTTTATCTTTTAACGATAGGGTTTCACACATCACCTCTACGCCGTAAATGCCTTTCAAGCACGGTTTATGACGGTTTAGCGCGACATTAATGGTTGGAAAATCAAGGGTTCGTCCAATCTGGTCACCGTATTGTACCCGACCGGTGATGCTATAGGGACGGCCAAGTAATTTGGCAGCAAGGGCTAAATCGCCTGCTTGCAAGGTCTGGCGAATACGGGTCGAACTGACGCGTTCACCATCCAGTGCAACCGTAGTTAAGTTGGTGACCTGAAAACCATAGGCTGTTAAAAATTCACTATTGCCCTGACGGTTTTTGCCAAAGTGGAAGTCATCGCCCAGAACCAGATGTTCTGCATTAAGTTTTACTTTTAACAGTTCAGCAAAGCTTTCAGCATTTAGACTGCGGAAATGGTTATCAAATTTTGCAACGGCAATGTAGTCCACGCTCAGTTTAGTCAGATATTCCACTTTTTCACGCAGTGAGGTAATACGTGGAGGAGCATCATAACCCTTAAAAAACTCCAGAGGTTGCGGCTCAAAAATCATCACCAGCGTTTTTAAATTTTCTGCGGCTGCCAGCTGTTTTAACTGGCTAATCATTGCCTGATGGCCCAAATGTACACCGTCAAAATTACCAATGGTTACGGCCGTTTTTGGCAATTGAAAATTGGGCGCTAAAGCATTCAGGCGGAGCAGCTTCATGGGCGAATCAATAAGTGAAAAGTTATCAGGGCTATATATTGCCATAATCTTACGCGTTCGTCTTGTTGTTGTGTTTTCATACAAAAAAATATTAAATTTCTTGCAAAAATAGTATTTGAAAAAATCTGCATCCAGAAGATTCATTGCATGGAATGGCTTCGAAATCGGTGATGACAAGAAAAATAAATTTAAATATTCAAGTGAATCGGGGGATCAAATTTTTGTACGGGAACGTGCTTATGATTTTAAATTTGCACTTAATTGGTAATTCTTTTCTAATGTGCACAATTTTAAATTTGCGCATCGATAAGGTTTTGCTATGTCTGATCTGGCTTTAATTATGGCTTTGCCCAGTGAATCTAAAGGTCTGTTTGAACAGGCAGGTATCGAAGTCCATTACAGCGGTATAGGCAAAGTCAATGCGGCATTTAAAGCCTTCGAGGTGATTCACAAGACTGGTTGCAAGACCCTGCTCAATTTGGGTACCGCCGGAAGTTCGCATTTTAATGCGCATGAACTGGTAGAAGTCAGCACCTTTGTGCAACGGGACATGGATGTATCCCCGCTTGGTTTTGCAGTCGGGGTTACGCCTATGGATGAGGATCATCCGGCAGAAATTCATTTGCAGTCCTATTTTCAGCATTTGCCTCAGGGTATCTGCGGAACAGGGGACAGCTTTGAAACAGGCTTACCCAAAGTACCATGCCATCTGGTCGATATGGAAGGCTATGCCATGGCCAAAGTCTGTAAAAAACTGGGGGTAAGATTCGTTTCTGTAAAATATATTACCGATGGGGCCAATGAAACTGCGCATCTGGATTGGGAAGAAAATTTATTGTTGGGTGCGAAAAAACTGTCAGAATTATATCAAACGATAAAATAAGATGGGTAACAGTAGTAATTTGGCGACCATAGAAGGCTATGGTCGTATGCCAAAATTATCCTTGAGGATAATTTAACAGTTATGAACGAGGAATGACGCCATATAACATCATATGTACAGTATGTTGAATACAACGTTGTTGCATACTGCGGTTGCGTAAGGTTTTACCCGTGACCATTTCCATTTGCGTGGCAAAATCTGCATAGTTTTGCGTCAATGCCCAAATATTCAAAATCAGCAGTTCAGGATCAATTTCTTTGGCAATTTTCCCCTGTTCCTGCCATACGCTAATCACTTTAGCCTTGCGCTTAAACAGTTTCTTTAAAGGACCTTTTAGAATTGGCAAAATATGGGGTGCACCTTGGATCACTTCCAGCGCAAACAGGCGGGATGCTTTCGGTTGAGTACGTGACACTTCAATTTTTTGCAATAAATAATTGGTAATCGCTTCTTCAGGTTCCAACTCTGATTCCAGCATTTGCAGTGGCGCAAGCCATTTCTGTAGAACGGTGGTGAGCACTTCTACATATAAAGCTTCTTTATTTTCATAATAATAGAAAATATTCGATTTATGCATTTCAGCAATCTGAGCAATCTCGTCTAAGCTTGCCCCATTAAAACCGTAAAGGGAAAATACATCGAGTGCAGCATTTAGCAATTGATGTCTTTTTTGTGTACTCTTTTTTTGTTCCATTGGCAAATTTAAAAAAATTAAAGGGGAAAGGCAAATTGTACGGCAAATCGACAGATTTGTGCATTACTAAAAATTGCATTTTTATCATAATTGATAGTTTATTCTGTAGGTTAGCTATTTAATGAGTTAAAAATCCTATAGAACCTACCGATAGGCAATGATTGCATTTCTTATATAAATGATTAAATGGGATTGATTTTTTTGGTAAATGATACGACTGGTTTTTTGTGTTTAGATTTGGTGCAGTTTTAAAAAAACTAAAGAGTATGTTTAAGCTGGACTAAAAGATGCATAAACCGAGGAAGGATAACGGATCGTTTAGATTCGTTATCGCCGTGTTGCATGCTCAGGTTGCCAATACAGCCTTTAATACTTGCTGTTCCAGCTCGGTAAATGAGTAATCTTTTTTACGTGGTCGAGGCAAATCCACTTTAAACTGCTGGGCAATGTGCCCCTTATCTAACAGGATAATCCGGTCGGCCAGTTGTACGGCTTCACTGACATCATGAGTGACTAAAATGGCGGTAAAGCCCTGTTCAGTCCAGAGTTTTTCAATCAGGTTCTGCATGTCCAAACGGGTGAGTGCATCCAGCGCACCTAAAGGCTCATCAAGCAGCAAAATGCGAGGTTTATGCGATAAGGCTCGGGCCAGTGCAGTACGCTGACGCTGACCGCCTGAAAGTTGTGATGGCCAGAGTCCGGCCTTTTCTTTCAAGCCGACTTTTTCCAGTAGTGCAGAAGCGTTGGCTTGCTGTTCTTTGGCTAAACCCAATTGTACATTTTGCTCAATGCTACGCCACGGCAACAGTCGTGGGTCCTGGAACATGACCCGAATGTCATCGCTGGTGATGCCTTCGCGAATATGACGTGCTGATTTAAACTTGATTTCGCCATAGCTCGGTTGTTCCAGATCGGCAATCAGACGCAGCAGGGTACTTTTACCACAGCCACTGCGTCCGACAATGGCCAGGAATTCACCCGGTTGAATATGCAGGTCCAGATCTTCCAGAACTTTCACTTCGCCATAGAATTTGTGCAGCTGTTCAATCAGAATTTCTGCACCCACCACTGCGTTAGGATTGATATCTGTAGGGTCAGGTTGTTGCGATATTGAGCGTTCTTCAGATACATGACGCCCGATGCTTAAATCAGTCATGTCTTATTCCTTATTTTTGATAGCCAGCGTGCCAACGCAGCAGGTATTTTTCTAAAGCGACGGCCAATACATCGGCCAGTTTGCCCAGCAGGGCATACAGTAAAATCCCTACCAAGACCACGTCAGTTTGTAAAAACTCACGCGCATTCATGGTCATATAACCAATACCGGATTGTGCTGAAATAGTTTCGGCCACAATCAGCAGTACCCAGACCAGACCAAGGGCAAAGCGTAAACCGACCAGAATCGAAGGCATCGCACCCGGTAAAATAATTTCTTTGTATAACTCCCAGCGCGTTAAGCCATAACTTTTACCCATCTCGATCAGCTGCGGATCTACTGAACGAATGCCGTGATAGGTATTGATATAGAGTGGGAAAAATACCCCTACCGCCACCAGAAACAGCTTGGCAGATTCATCAATCCCGAACCATAAAATCACCAAAGGAATTAAGGCTAAAGCCGGAATATTACGGATCATCTGTAACGTGGTATCCAGCAGGGTAGAGGCTGTCTTCGAAGAACCATTCAGCAGGCCGAGTAATAAACCCAAACCGCCGCCGACCAATAAACCGAGCAGGGCACGTCCGGCACTCACCTTGACGTGTTGCCAAAGTTCACCACTGATCAGCAGCTGCCAGAATGCAGCTACGACCGCCGTCGGTGCAGGCAGAATACGGCTTTCCAACAGCCCGGTACTGGAGGCAATTTGCCAGATAACAATCAGTGCAATCGGGAACAACCAGGGCAGCAAACGCTGCCCAAATTGTGTTCCACGTGAAACCTTGGGTTTCGCCAAGGCTCCCGCAGAAATGCTTGTGCTCATTAAGCCGGCTCCTGATGTTTCACTTCCTTCTTGGCCTCATCAGCAACATAGTTATTTGCTACGATTTCACCAAAAGGACCGGTCAAGTTCGGTTGAGCCAGTTTCTTGCGGGTTTCTAAAGGCAACAGCGGGAACACCAGTTCGGCAAAACGAATAGACTCTTCCAGATGCGGGTAGCCTGAGAAAATAAAAGTATCAATACCCAAGTCCGCATATTCCTGAATGCGTGCAGCAACCGTTTCAGGGTCACCCACCAATGCTGTACCTGCACCGCCACGAACCAGGCCTACACCAGCCCAAAGGTTTGGAGATACTTCAAGTTTAGTACGGTCACCGTTGTGCAGTTCAGCCATACGGCGTTGGCCGACTGAATCCATCTGCTTGAATTTTTGTTGTGCAGCAGCAATGGTTGCATCATCCACATACTGAATCAGCTCTTCAGCAGCAGCCCATGCCTGTTCATTGGTTTCACGCACAATCACGTGTAAACGGATACCGTAACTTAAACTACGGCCTTTGGCGGCAGCTTTGGCTCTGACATTTTCAATTTTTTCTTTTACTGCTGCCGGTGGTTCGCCCCAAGTCAGGTAAGTATCGACCTGGTCGGTGGCCAATTCCACGGCTGCATCGGAAGAACCGCCAAACCAAAGTGGCGGGTAAGGTTGTTGTATTGGCGGATAAAGCAGTTTTGCGTCATCGACACTTAAGTGTTCACCGTGGAAAGTGAAACTTTCACCAGTATGTGAATGTTTTAAAATTTCACGCCAGATGGTGGTGTATTCAGCCGCCGTTTTATAGCGCGTCGCGTGATCTTCATACACGCCGTCACCTTTAAGCTCTTGCTCATCACCACCGGTGACCAGGTTCAGCCGAACGCGACCGCCAGACAAACGGTCAAAAGTTGCTGCCATACGTGCAGCCAGTGCCGGTGTGGTAACGCCTGGACGTAATGCCACCAGGAATTTCAAATTTTTAGTGGCATCAATCAGGCTGGCAGCGGTAATCCATGGATCTTCACATGAACGGCCGGTTGGAATGAGTACGCCTTCATAACCCAGGTTATCTACCGCGACGGCAATCTGTTTCATATAAGCATGATCGACCTGACGGGCGCCTTTGCTTGTGCCTAAATAACGACTGTCACCATGCGTAGGAATAAACCAGAAAATTTTCATTGCATTGATCCTTAGATTATTTGCCTGCCCAAACGGCTTGCTGAATATTGATAGATTTCGGAATGATCTTGAGTTCGCTAAAACGGTTGGCGAGCTCTTGCTGATCAGCAATCACTTTTTTGCTGAGCAGAGCAGCACCAGACGGGTTAGGACGACGCTGGATAAAAGTCTGGCTGACAATCGGTTTCAGACCGGTGCTTTGAGCAAACAGGCTTGCAGTCGCAGCCTTGTTGCTTTGTACCCATTTATCGGCAACATTAAGCTGCTTGATAATGCCTTTAAGTGCCTGAGGATGATTCTTAACCAAATCATTTGAAGCCAGATAGAAGGTGTAATTTGGACTTAAGCCTTTCCCTGTGGTCAGTACCTTGGCCTTATCTTCCAGTTGTGCCGCAGCATAGTACGGGTCCCAAATGGCCCAGGCATCAATCGCACCTTTCTGGAAAGCCGCACGGGCATCAGCCGGACTGAGCCAGATCGGTTGAACATCTGTCCATTGCAAACCGGCCTTACGTACTGCCTGCACCAATAGATAATGTGAGCTTGAACCGCGGTGAACCCCAATACGTTTGCCCTTCAACTGGCGGAGCTGGGTAATTTTGGAGTTGCTTGGCACCAAAATGGCAGAAGCCAAAGGTTTTGCCGTTTCATAAGCAAAATAATGCAGTGGCTTGTTGCCTGCCTGAGCATAGACAGGCGGCGTATCGCCGGTTGAACCGATATCTACAGAACCGACGGCTAGGGCCTCTAAAATTTGTGGACCGCCCGGAAATTCATTCCAGCTGATTTTGGCGTTGGGAAATTCCTGTTCAAATAACTTTTGCTGTTGTGCAATCACCAGATTGACAGAAGATTTTTGATAGCCGACACGAAGCTGTTTCACTGAAGGATCAACAGCCCAGGCGGCACCTGAACCCAACATCGAACAAGCAATTAACATGGCATTCATGCCATGACTGGAGGTCTTGAACCATGTGGCTGCTTTGTTGTGTAGCTGATGCTGAGTCATGTTAAATCCCCTAGGTTTTATTTATGATTTACTTCGCCAAAATCGCGGATTGAATATTGAGTTTGTTTGGAATCAGTTTCTGCTGATAAAAGGCATCGGCAACATATTGCTGCTTTTGCACCACCTCATTAGAAATCGGTTGTACCCCAAAGCCCATGCGGGAAATGGACGTTTTCAGGATATCTTTAGACAGTCCTGTTGGTTTTTCCAGCAGCTTGGCGGCTTCGTCCTGATGCTGGGATACCCATTGTGTGGTGGTGTTGAGTTCATTCACCACCGCTTTCAGCACATCTGGATGCTGCTCGGCAAATTTGCGGTCAGCCAGATAAAACTGATGGTTACTGACCAGGTTTTCACCTGTGGCAATGACACGAGCACCAATCTGCTTTTCTGCAGCCGCAAAGAACGGGTCCCAAATCACCCAGGCATCGACTGCACCTTTCTCAAAGGCTGCGCGTGCGTCCGAAGGCGGCAAGTACACCACCTGAATGTCATTTAGGGTGAGCTTGTTGGCTTGTAACACTTTTAACAGTAGATAATGAACATTCGAGCCTTTATTGAGTGCAACACGTTTGCCTTTTAAATCCTGGATGCTATGAATGGCTGAATCTTTTTGCACAATCAAGGCTTCAGCTTTAGGTGCTTCCGGCTGGTTGGCGATATAAACCAGATTTGAATTGGCAGCCTGTGCGAAAATAGGCGGCGCTTCACCTGCTTCACCTAATACAACACTGCCGACATTTAAGCCTTCAAGCAATTGAGGACCGGCTGGGAATTCTACCCATTTCACATTGACGCCCTGATCTTTCAACGCCGTTTCTAAAGTGCCACGTTCTTTAATAATCGGTAACAAGCCATACTTTTGAAAGCCGATATTTAACGTGACTGTTTCAGCTTCTTTTTTTCCGCAACCTGACATCATCATTGCGCCAGCAACTACTGAAGAAAGGACCAGTGATTTCGCCCAGAATTTTGCTTGAATGGCGCTCATGTATGTGTGCTCCGCAATAAGGAAGTGTTGAATATTGAACACATACGCTAAAGCCTTTTCTTTTTCGAAAAAAATAAGAAAAGATAAATTTCTAATGAGGAAAAAAGATAAATAAAATAAAGAAAACCTTATGTAGAAATGTGATTTATCAGGACAACTCAATATCCAGTTTTATTTAATTAAATTATTGATATTAAGTAACTTAAATTCTAAATCTTAAGCGTGGATAAGGATATGCAAAAACGCCATAAACAAATCATGATAAATTTCGATGGGTTTATCATAAAGATATAAAAAATAAAGATATAAGCGGCATAAAAAAAGCCACTTTAAAGTGACTTTTTAAAGACCAGAGAATTACGTTGATAGTTATACAGGGCCTGACGTGCATTTGGCAGGTCATCCACACTGGCGGGTTCAAAACCATGTTCGACAAACCAGTGCGCGGTACGTGTGGTCAGTACAAACAGTTGCTGAATGCCCAGACTTTTGGCCTTGTCTTCGAGATAATGCAGAATCTGGCTGCCGCGGTTGGACTTGCGATAGGTCGGATCGACCGCCACACAGGCAATCTCCGCCGATTTAATTTCATTGGCTGAGGTGGGAATTGGATATAGGGCGGCGCAGGCCAGAATCATCCCGTCCCGTTCAATCACGGAAAACTGCTCAATTTCACTTTCTAATCTTTCACGTGAGCGATACACCAGAATGCCTTCGGCCTCAAGTGGACGAAGCAGATTCATCAAGCCGCCGACATCCTGAATCGTAGCCGTACGCACATCTTCATAATGGGCATCGGTCATCATGGTGCCCGCACCATCACGGGTGAACAGTTCTTCCAGCAAGGCCCCATCGTAGGTATAAGAAATCAGATGTACACGATGTACCCCTTGCAGGGAGGCATTTTTGGCACCGCGCAATTGCAGGGCAATATCGGGATTGGAATCCTGATATTGCAAGATCTGCCGATCCAGCTGATGCGGCGCTATTTCACGCTGCAATTGTCCAAACTCGTTGACCAGACCTTGCTGTTTACCCAAAAAAATCAGCTTGTCGGCTTTCAGCAGAATAGCCGTATTGGTGGCCACTTCTTCTGCCACCAGGTTAAACACCTCACCTGTACTGGAATAGCCGGTTGGACCCAGCAACACAATATTGTGATTTTTCAAATGTCTTTGAATGGCGTCAGTATCAACCGTTCGTACTTCACCCGTCAGCTGAAAATCGATGCCGTCCCGAATGCCATAGGGTTTGGCGGTGACAAAATTGCCCGAGATTACATCAATGCGTGCGCCATACATGGGGGAATTGACCAGTCCCATGGAAAGCAGGGCTTCAATTTGTAAACGGATCGAACCCACTGCATTCATGACGCAGCTTAAAGATTCGCGTGTGGTAATGCGGCGGTGATTGTGAAAAGGCGTTTGAATACCGCTGGCTTTGAGGTTCTGGTTGATTTGCGAACGTGCACCATGTACCAGAATCAGCCGAATGCCTAAAGAATGCAGCAGAGCAATGTCATGAATAATATGCTGGAAATTTTCATGTTGCACCGCCTCACCATCAAACATGATGACAAAGGTTTTGTTGCGGTGGGCATTGATATAGGGTGCAGAATGTCGAAACCAATGCACATATTGTAAATTTGTGCTTTGTGATGTTTCAGATGAATTCGTTTGCATACCTATCTCAAAATTAAAAAATTTCCTTCCTTGATTCTAATCAAAAAATGACGGGGGGAAAGCTAAAAAATAAAAAACACCTGAATTGAATTCAGGTGTTTTTTAGGGAAGAGGAAACTTAGGCCGGTTTTAGTTGATGATGCGCACAATACGGTCGGTACGTTCATTCACTAACACATAGTCGCCGTTGATTTTATACCACTGTTGATAACGGTTGGTATTCGGTAAGCGGCGTGCTTCACGGTCGCTAACTTTATAGCTGGATGAGCTAAATACACGCGGGAAGTTTTGGCCTGCACGCCAGTCACGGCTTGGGTTTACTCGTTTGCTGTCATAACGGTTGTTATTGTCCCAACGGTTGTGGTCATAACGGTTGTTGTTGTCCCAGCGCTGGTCATGTTGTGAGTGTGCCTGCTGATAACGCTGATGATCATCATAGCGATGGTCTGATGCTGCCATCGCTGAAGTTGCCATCAATGCAGATAAAGAAAGCGCAATTGTAGTCAGAATTTTTTTCATTACTTTCACCCTGGATCATTTAGGAAGATGTTTTCGATGATTCAAAATTAGAGGAAAAGTCGAGATAAACGATGTTGGAATCTTAGTTGAATTGTGAAATTGATGGAGAAAAAAAGAAGATTGTAAAAGACTGAAAGTTATAGAGATAAAGGGATAGGCTTGACCATAAAAGTGCAAAAATAAAAAAGCCCAAACTGGAGTTTGGGCATGGAGCATTTAAAACGGCGTTTAGAATCCTTGAATGCGTACAATATTATTGCTGTCTGTATCCACTAAAATATAGTCATTATTGATTTTGTACCATTGCTGGTTACGCGATGGTTTGGGCAAGTCATGGTTTTTATAGTCGACCTTGTAGCCATCGCCACGATAATGCTGTGGCATCACATAGCCCGGTTGCCATTTATGCTGTTGTAGACGCTTGAATCCGCGTTCTTCACGCATACGGCGTTTGTCTTGCATGTCATCGTCATCTTCACGAAAATCGCGACCGCGGCTAAATTTTGGCTGATCGGATTGATCCCAGCCACGATAATTATTGTTTTTTTCATGAGGTCCGGCAAGGCTGACACTACTTGCCATCAAAGCACTGAAAGAAATTGCCAAAACAGTCAAAATCTTTTTCATGTTGAACCCTCATAAAAAAAAGTATTAATTTCACTGATGTTAATGTACAAAATAATTGCAGAGAAACTGTGAAGATCAATCATGCATTTCTTAAAAAATGCAGAGATAATAAGGATATTATGGGAAAATATCTCATCATTTAAAAATCTTCAGCAATTTTATAGCGCTATTAAATATTAAAAAACTTTTGCTTGAGGAAAACTTTGTATCAAAGTTTTGAGATCACGTTGACTGATTTAACAATGTTCTAAGCAATGGGCTGAACAGCGGGTTGGGTTCGACAGTTCTATATAGTTTTCTTTTAGTTCCATTGTTCCACCAGGCCTTGTAGTGAGTTGACAGCCTCAGCAATTGCTTCTGCCTGTTTGACATCATCCAGACCGATGATCAAAGTATTTGAAAGCTGTAGTTTTTCAATACAACGAATCGTTTCAATTTTACGTTTTTGATCTGCCATGTTGAGCTTCCTCATACTGAATGTTTTTGAATGCTGTTCAGCATAGCGGCATTCTTTTAATTTATAAAAACGAATATTTTTGTAAAAATTATCTAAAAATACGATTTAAGCCTTAAATAGCGAAAGTACAGTTCTGAGTTTTTAAAAATTTAAGTCTGCAATAAAAAAAGGAGCATATAGAGCTCCCTTTTTTATTTTTAGAGATCAGTCTTGTGCATCAATGCTTTGACCATTCAAATGCAGGCTGTCATCCCCCATTAAATAGAGGTAAGCCGGCATAATGCTTTCCGGTGTCGCCAAGGTTTTTGGATCTTCCTCAGGATAAGCCTTGGCACGCATGGCGGTACGGGTGGCACCCGGATTGATGCAGTTAAAACGCACATTCGGATAGACATTTTCTTTGGCAAAAATCTGGTTCACTGCTTCAATGGCAATTTTGGATACTGAATAAGCGCCCCAACGTTCCCGTGCTTCACGTCCGACACCGGAACTGGCAAATACCACCGAAGCATGCTCGGACTTTGCCAGTAAGGGCAGCAGTTCCTGGGTCAAAATAAAGGGAGCACGCAGATTCACAGCCATCACATCATCCCAGACATCTACCGGGTAATGCGCCAGTTCGGTACGCTCTCCCAGAATCCCGGCATTGTGCAAAATGCCGTCTAGGCGACCGAACTGTTGCGTTAAAGTATCGACCAGTAACTCATAGTCACGAGGAGAGGCACTGGAGAGCTGCAAAGGCAGAATAGCCGGTTGTGGTGCACCCAGGCTTTCAATTTCATCATAGATGACTTCAAGCTTGTTTAGGGTACGTCCATGCAGCACTACAGTGGCACCATGCAGGGCATAGCTTATTGCAGCCGCACGGCCAATACCATCGCCCGCACCTGTAATCAGGATAATGCGATCTTTTAACAGATCGGGGCGAGGCTGATATTCTGAATATTTCATTGCATACCTCCTCGTTTATATTGTTATGTCGTTATGAAATGAGTGAATGATGATCTTGTTTTACGCCGACTAGTTGATTAATCACTTGATGTAATTCTGCAACTGTCTTCACTATACAATCCGCCTGCCATGCTGTTAAGTTATCTTTGTGTTGCAATGGTAAATAGCCATAGCCTGCCAGAATGGTGTACATATTGGCATTGCGGCCTGCATCAATGTCACGCGGATGGTCACCCACATAAATACAATCTTCAGGTCGTACCTGAATTTGCTTGGCCGCCAGATACATCGGTTCCGGATCGGGTTTGGTGTTGCTGACATCTTCCGGGCAAACCAGAACCGCACAGCGTTCGGTCAGATTGAGTGCCTGAAGCAGGGACTCACTGAGCCAGCGAGGCTTGTTGGTGACAATGCCCCAAGGAATATCCTGACTTTCCAGTTGTTCTAGCAAGGAATGCATGCCTTCGAACAGATCGGTCTCTACCGCAATATCTTCACCATACAAATCCAAAAAGCGCTGGCGATGGGCGAGGAATACCGGATCTTCCACTTCCAGTTCCGGATAGACCAGTTTCACCATGGCCCGTGCACCTTCAGAGACCTGGGTACGAATTAAATCCGCGGCCACGATGTCACAGGGTTTGTCGCGGCACATGTCCTGAATAATGCGAATAAAGTCAGCCGCAGTGTCAATTAAGGTGCCATCCAGGTCAAACAGTACAGCTTTCATCAGGCACCTTCTTTTACCGTATAAACCATATAGTTCACATCGACATTTGGTGCCAGCCAGTAACGTTTGGTCAGCGGGTTGTAATGCAGGCCGGTCATGTCTTTCAGTTTCAGATTTGCTGCCCGGATATCATGCGCCAGCTCGGAAGGCTTGATAAACTTGCTGTAATCATGGGTGCCTTTAGCGAGCATACGCAGAACGTATTCCGCGCCAATAATGGCAAACAGATAAGACTTTGGATTACGGTTAATGGTCGAGAAGAACACATGGCCGCCCGGTTTGACCAGGGTTTGGCAGGCCTGAATAATTGATGCCGGATTTGGAACATGCTCCAGCATTTCCATACAGGTCACCACATCATATTGTCCGGCCTGTTCCTGGGCCAACTGTTCTACCGGAACCTGGCGATATTCAATATTCTGCACGCCTTCCTGTTCGGCATGAATGCGGGCTACATTTAATGGCGCTTCACCCATGTCGATACCCAAAACATTGGCTCCACGACGCGCCATGCTTTCCGACAGAATACCGCCACCACAACCGACATCGAGCACTTTTTTACCGCTGAGACCGCCAGCATGCTCATCAATCCAGTTTAAACGCAGCGGATTGATCATATGCAAGGGGCGGAACTCAGAATGCTGATCCCACCATATGGCAGCGAATGCTTCAAATTTGGCAATTTCTTGTGGATCAACATTCAATTGCGACATCGGTATCACCTCAATCAAGTCATTATAATTTAAAAAAGTTACAGAAGCTTAGTGTAGCGTTAATTCTAAAAAAAGCGATAAATGCCGTAAAAAAGTTCACAGAATGAAAACGAATTCGGCATAATTGATTTATAGTGATCGCATAAATTAAGCATAACGATTTAGAGGACAATAAGGTCAATGAAAAAATTTCTTTTAGGTAGTGTAGCAACGGCTATTTTTGCCTTATCCGGTACTGCAATGGCAGCCAATTTTGTTGCAGGTAAAGATTACACCGTGGTGGCCAATCCGGTTAAGGTTGAAGTTCCTGGAAAAATTGAAGTGCGTGAATTCTTCTGGTATGGCTGCCCGCATTGCTATCGCTTAGAGCCGCATATGCAGACCTGGCTGAAAAAATTACCTAAAGATGTGCGTTTCGTGCGTACTCCGGCGGCAATGAATCCTGTCTGGGAGCAGGGCGCGCGTGGCTATTATGTGTCTGAAGCATTAGGCGTTCGTAAGAAAACTCACTTGCCTTTATTCCATGCCATTCATGCAGGTGGCCAGCAGATTTTTGATCAAAAATCCCAAGCCAAGTTCTTTGTAAAATATGGCGTGCCTGAAGCCAAATTCAACAGCATGTTTAATTCATTTGTTATTACTTCAAAAATAGCGCAAGCCAAACAGTTGGCACAGCAATATCAACTCAGTGGTGTGCCTGCGGTTGTGGTCAATGGTAAATATGTGGTGCAAGGTGAAGATGCCAAAGTCACGCAAGTGCTCAGCTATCTGGTAGAAAAAGAGCGTAAAGCCAAATAAGCAACAGGTTCTAAAAAAACCGCCATCATGGCGGTTTTTTTACATCTGGTCGTTATTCAATTATGAAGAGACCGAATCTTTGGAAGGGTCCCAGTTGGAGATGCCACGGAAAATCAAATGCACTTGAGTCATGGTTTGCAGCTTAAACTGTTTTTGTTGTTCTATACGTTCTTCAGCCTGATATTTCCGGCTAATGTCCATCCAGGTCATGGCCCAGGTAAAAGACAAGTTAATTAAAATATTAGAAAATACTTGCAGGTCTTGGGTATTACCAATGTGCTGCATGGCCTCAATTTGACCCAAATCATTAGCCAGGTCTTCAATTAAAAAATTAATTTCCCGGGCAATCGCCTGGCGAATCACTTCTGATCCACCCCAGCGTTCGGCAATCATAAATACCCACGGTTCAGGATGATGTTCAACTGCCTGAAAAAACAGGTCTAGGCTGATTTGGGTTTCGGTATCTGGCTGATAGATATAGGCTTGTCCCAGCTGATGAAAAATACCTTTTAAATGCAGGGCAACCTGATCAACCAGTTCTAGTCCCAGCTCATTCATGTCCTGAAAATGACGGTAGAATGCCGTTGGTACCAAACCGACATGGCGTGCAATTTCACGCAAACTGATGCTGCTGAAAGAGCGTCCAGACGTGTTTAACGCCAGCGCGGCATCCAAAAGTGCCTGGCGGCTCTGCTGTTTACGCTCATCCCGTATCGACATGCGACTACCCTAAAAAATGCTGCATGAAGTCTATCAAAAAAAAACAAATTAAACGACGAATGTCAGTGAACTGATGTTGACTGAATTAAAAAATGATTATAGTGTACATGTGTTCACTATAAGAACACCTGTTCACTCAAATAAATAGCCAGCAATAAAAGAGGAACGTCATATGAGTCATGTCATGCAATATCAGCCACAATGGATTCGAGAAGATTTCGTCGATTTTATTGCTGAAAAAATCAATCCAGTTTGGGCATGGAAAAAAGTCAAAGCCAGTATTGTCGATGTACAGATGCTGAGTTCAGACTTTTATCAGATCGAGTTGCAGCCGAATCATAATTTTTGTGCTGATGCTTTTTATGCCGGACAAAGTATTTTAGTGACTGTGGTGATTGCAGGTGTGCGTGAGCAACGCAGTTATTCCGTTGTCAAAATCACTGCCAACGGTAACGTGGTGATTGCCGTGAAACGTCAGGGCAAAGTCTCCAATGCTTTAACCCGTTTGGCTGTGGGCAGTGTGGTGGAAATTTCCCAGGTGCAGGGTGATTTCACATTAAGTTCATCTCAACAACCTATTCTGTTGTTAGCTTCAGGCAGTGGTATCACTGCAATTTATTCTTTATTGCAACAGGCCATCCGTCAACAAGTCAGTCAGATTGACCTGATCTATTTCGCGCGTGATGATGCGTTCCATAGCGAATTGCAGCAATTGGCCGAGCAGCATCCGCAGTTTCAATATCATCATTTTAATACTCTGGCACAGAAGCAACATTTAACCGCGGAACTGCTTGAAAGTACCATTTCAGATTTTAAGCAACGTCAAAGTTATGCCTGTGGTACCAAGAGCATGATGCAAAGCCTGAACCAGATTTATCAACAATTCGGCATTGCCGATCAACTCAAACAGGAATATTTCCAGGTGGTGGTCGATGAAAATGCGGCAGTACAACCGGTAATTTTCTTACGCGCTCAACAAGAGTTTGAAGCCAAAACCAATTTGCTGGAAAGTGCCGAACAGGCGGGATTGAGACCCGCACATGGCTGCCGTATGGGCATCTGCAATACCTGTACCTGTACCAAAGTCAGTGGTTCAACCAAAAACCTGCTCACTGGTGAAATCGACCACGATAGCAATACCCAGATTAAATTGTGTATTAGCCAGGCCGTAAGTCCGGTCACTATTAACCTGTAAGCATCAAAATTTTAAAAAACTTTCAGTGATTGATCCCGTTTTGAAACAAGCCATGCTGGATGATCACTCAGGAGAAAAACAATGAATATGTCAGTGAAATTTCCAGAAAACAGTAAATCTAAATATTTAACTGCTGAACAAATTGCCGAATTTGGTGAAAAAGTGGATGCCATTCGCCGCGAAATTATGGACAGCATTGGCGAAAAAGATGCCCAATACATTTATAAAATCCGCGATTTTGTCCGTTATAGCGAAATTGCATCGCGTGGCATGTTGATGTTCGGCGGCTGGATTCCACCAGTCTGGTTATTGGGTACAGGCTTGTTGGGTATTTCCAAAATCGTTGAAAATATGGAACTGGGCCATAATGTGATGCATGGTCAGTTTGACTGGCTGAACGATCCGACTTTAAATGGTGCCAATTATGACTGGGACACCATGGCAACAGGCGATGACTGGAAACATACGCATAACTATATCCATCACACCTATACCAATATTGTCGGTAAAGACCATGATGTTGGCTATGGCCTGATTCGGGTCAGTGAAGCACAAAAATGGGAACCGCGCTTTTTATTCAATATTCCTTTAGCTATTCAGCTTATGGTGTTTTTTGAATGGTATGTGGGCGTACAGAATTTACATCTGGAAGATGCGATTGCCTATAAAACCAAAACATGGAAAGAGGTGTGGAAAGAGTCGGCAAAATTCCGCAAAAAAGCCACCCGTCAGATTGCCAAAGACTATGTGTTTTTTCCATTAATTGCGGGTCTGAATGCACTGCCGGTATTTGCCGGAAATGCAGTGGCGAATGTTATTCGTAGCCTCTGGGCATCCGCAGTGATTTTTAATGGACATTTCACTGAAGATGCCGAAACCTTTGAACCGGACAATACGGCCACTGAAACGCGTGCTGAATGGTATTTACGTCAAATTCGCGGATCGAGTAATTTTAGCGGCACAGAATGGCTGCATATTTTGAGTGGTAATTTGAGTCATCAAATTGAACACCATTTATTCCCTGATATGCCAGCGAACCGTTATGCTGAAGCTGCACCAAAAATCCGTGCCTTATGTGCAGAGTATGGCATTCACTATAATGAAGCCAGTTTCATGAAACAGTTTGCTAGCGTCTGGGTACGTTTGGCTAAATGTTCATTGCCAAATTCATGGACTTCAACCCTTGAACAATCCAAACAGAAATTAAAAAACTTATTGAGCTTTTAAACTTCACTAACAAGCTTAAGGATATGCAGGGTGGGGAGTGAATTTCATGCAAGCTTAAATGGATGCGTCCGGGCTTGATGGTTTTTGCCAATAGAGAATCTCTTGGCAAAACCTGAGAGCATGCTTCTGTTATACTAGGCCGCAATGAATTTTAGCCGAAATTAAGGACTCATTATGCGTATCGACCAACGTACATTAGATCAATTACGTGACGTAAAAATTACCCGTAACTATACACGTTATGCGGAAGGTTCAGTGTTGATTGAATTTGGTCATACAAAAGTTCTTTGTACTGCAAGTATTGATAATTCAGTACCGCGTTTCTTGAAAGGTAAGGGACAGGGTTGGGTGACTGCGGAATACGGCATGTTGCCACGTTCTACCCATACCCGTAGTGACCGTGAAGCGGCGCGTGGTAAACAAAGTGGCCGTACTCAGGAAATCCAGCGTCTGATTGGTCGTAGCCTGCGTGCCATGGTGGACTTGAAAAAACTGGGTGAAAATACCATTACCATCGACTGTGATGTGATTCAGGCGGATGGTGGTACACGTACAGCATCCATTACTGGTGCAGCAGTGGCTTTAGTCGATGCCATGAATGTATTGCTTGAAACCAAGAAAATTAAACACGATCCGTTGAAAGGTCTGGTGGCTGCGATTTCTGTCGGCATGTATCAAGACAAAGCCTTGCTAGATTTGTGTTATGAAGAAGATTCAAACTGCCAAACTGATTTAAACGTAGTGATGACTCAAGCAGGCGAGTTTATCGAGCTGCAGGGGACTGCTGAAGACAAGCCATTTACCCGTGCACAATGTAACGAAATGCTTGAATTGGCAGAAAAAGGCATCCAAGAACTCATTAAAAAACAGCAAGAAGCTTTAGGCTGGTAAGTTGTTAATTTAACAATCTAAACAATAAAAAACGCACCCATCGGTGCGTTTTTTATTGACTCAATTTTTATTGAATTGAGTAGGGGCGATCAAGCATTAAAACGCATGGATAAATCCACTGCTTTCACATCTTTGGTTAACACACCCATTGAAATATAATCCACACCTGAGCTTGCCACTTCACGTAAGTTTGCGATGGTAATGTTACCTGATGCTTCCAGCTTGCAACGACCGGCAACATGCTTCACCGCATCAATCATTTGCTGCTGGCTGAAGTTATCCAGCATCACGATATCCGCTTTTGCTTCTAAAGCCTGGTTTAGTTCATCCCAGGTTTCCACTTCAACTTCCACCGGTTTACCCGGTGCAATGTTATGTGCCTTGCTAATCGCCTGCGCAATACCGCCTGCTGCCATAATATGGTTTTCTTTAATCAAAAAGGCATCAAACAAACCCAGGCGATGGTTCTGACCGCCACCAATCGCCACGGCATATTTTTGTGCAATACGTAAGCCCGGCAAGGTTTTACGGGTATCTAATAATTTGGTATTTAAGCCTTCCAGTTCTTTAACATATAAAGCAGTTTTGGTCGCAACTGCAGAAAGTGTTTGCACAAAGTTAAGGGCAGGGCGTTCCACCGTCAGCAGGCTGCGTGCAGAACCGGCCAGTTTTAAAAAGGCTTCATTGGCTTGTACGCGGTCGCCATCATTTTTTAGCCAGGTGACCTGTACCTTTGGATCATAAGCCTGAATCAGTGCATTGACCCAAGGCTGACCGGCCAGCACCATGTCTTCACGGCTAATAATTGTTGCTGTCGCCTGTTCATCTTCAGGAGTTAATAAAGCAGTGATATCACCTTCGCCAATATCTTCTTGTAATGCTTGTTGAATGTTGATTTGGATCGATTGTTCAAGCAAGGATTGAGATATGCTCATAAGGATTCCCGTATCTTTTTTAACCCATGAAAATTGCGCGTTATTTTAGCACTGTTCATTTAAAAGAAATGTTTTTTTCCAGCGATTTTAGCTGCGGAATTTGAGATTTTAAGTTTAAAGTTTTAGGATTGCGCTAAAATCATCAGCTTATGCGAACAGGACTCAGGATTGGACTATGCAACAGGCCCCCTTTTTTCAGGTCATCGACGGTCAGTTAATCGGTGCCAGGCAAGTACCTTCCCCAAATTATAATCAACGTCCCGAACACACCGAAATTCAACTGGTTGTGGTGCATAACATCAGTCTGCCGCCGTCACAATTTGGTGGGAGATATATTGAACAGTTTTTTCAGAACCAGCTGGACTGGTCAGAGCATCCTTATTTTCAAAGCATTGAGGGCATGCAGGTTTCTGCCCATCTGCTGATTTTACGCAGTGGTGAAGTGCTGCAATTTGTCAATTTTAATGATCGGGCCTGGCATGCCGGACGTTCGACTTACCTGGGCAAAAAAGAATGTAATGACTATTCTATTGGCATTGAACTGGAAGGCAGTGATGATTTGCCTTTTGATGATGTGCAATATGCAGTGCTGGCGCAAGTGACGGCTGCATTGCAAGCGGCTTATCCCAAAATTTTACAACATTTGGCCGGTCACTCGGATATTGCGCCTGGACGTAAAACCGATCCGGGCCCATTTTTTGACTGGGTCAAATTCAGAACTTTATTGCAGCAGCATAAAATCCATCAATAATAAGTGGGCTTTATGATTAAACAACGAAACTCCATGTGGAGTTTCATTACAATAGCGACTTAATTTTTTCACTGGGTGGTTACGATGGCGCTTTGGCGATCGACCTTTATTGTTAGTACAATGACCATGTTGTCTCGGGTGCTGGGCTTAGTCCGAGATGTGGTGTTGCTGAATGTGTTTGGTGCAGGTAAAGATTTCGATACCTTTGTAGTGGCCTTTCGTATTCCGAACTTTTTCAGGCGCTTATTTGCCGAAGGTGCATTTTCACAGGCTTTTATCCCGGTTTTAACCGAATATAAAACCACCAAAACCCATGCCGAAGTACAAATCCTGATTAGCCGGGTGTTTGGCTGTCTGGCCACCTTTATGACCAGCCTGACCTTTATTGCCATGGTGGCAGCACCTGCGGTGCTGTATATCTATGCGCCCGGTTTCCATGATGACCCGGAAAAATTTGCCCTGGCGACGGATATGTTTCGTCTGACCATTCCTTATCTGCTGTTTATGTCTTTAACGGCTTTTGCCAGCAGTATTCTGAACAGTTATGGGTCTTTTTCAACCCCGGCATTTTCGCCTGTACTATTGAATATCACCATGATTGCAGGCGCATGGTGGCTAACGCCCTATATGGCCGAACCGATTATGGCACTCGGCTGGGCGGTGGTGATTGCCGGTATTTTACAGCTGGTCATTCAGATTCCAGAGCTGTGGCGTAAAAAACTACTGATTCCACCTAAAGTGGATTTCAAACATGAAGGTGTGGAACGCATCATGAAATTGATGCTTCCAGCACTGTTTGGTGTTTCGGTTACCCAGATTAATCTATTGCTCAACACAATTTGGGCATCGTTCATGCAGGATGGTTCGGTATCGTGGTTATACAGTGCCGAGCGGATGACGGAATTGCCTTTGGGGTTGATCGGTGTGGCGATTGGTACCGTGATTTTACCTTCACTGTCTGCACGTCATGCCGAACAGGATCAGGTCAAGTTCCGTGGCATGATTGACTGGGCCGCAAAAGTGATCATGCTGGTCGGTATTCCTGCCAGCATCGCCTTATTTATGCTGTCTACTCCAATTATTCAGGCCTTGTTCCAGCATGGGCAATTTACCTTGCAAGATACTGAAATGACTGCGCTGGCCCTGCAATGTATGAGTGCCGGGGTAATTTCCTTCATGCTGATTAAAGTCTTTGCCCCGGGCTTTTATGCCCAGCAAGATACCCGCACACCTGTGCGTGTTGGCTTGATGGCTGTGGCAGCCAATGCCATTTTAAACGTGGTGTTTATTAGTTTCTTTAAACTGATTGATTGGCATGCAGAGCATATGGCCTTGGCCCTGGCTTCTTCAGGTTCGGCCTTGGTCAATGCCGGTATGCTGTATTTTTATCTGCATAAACGCAATATTTTCCGCTTTGCCGGACACTGGAAAAAGCTGTTCCTGCAATATGCAGTGGCGAATGCCGCGATGATTGCTGCACTGTGGTATGGATTGAGTTGGTACAATGGAGATGTATCACAATGGATGCGTATACTGGAAGTGATTGGTTTATGTGTCGCTGGTGTGGTGGCTTATGCGATTGGTTTATTGGTCACCGGCTTTAGACCACGCCATTTACGACCTTAATTTTTATCTTAAAACTCTACACGGTGAGATAAGTTAGATAAAAAGATATTTAATTTTTGATTCGGTTCTTTTGCTAGGTAGATAATAGAAAGCTGAATAAAAAATCGGATATGAAAAAAGAGCCTGAATAGGCTCTTTTTTTTGATCAAGTGAGATATTTTAAGTGGAGTTCATTCAACTAAACTCTTCCCCTGGAGAGGAAGCCGATGATTGCTAAAATAACGGCAACCACGAGTAAAATAACCGCAAAATCTTTAGATAATCCTGCGACGCCAGCAAAACCTAGTAGACTTGCAATCAGTGCAATCACTGCAAAAATAATCGCCCAACGGAACATAAGCTTTCTCCATGTGTTGTTATTTTCAAAGTAGATTCAGTATAGGGGCGGAAAATTTCCAGCAGTGTTATGCTTATGTTTAAAAAATGTTCAGTTTGACGGCAAATCGATGATTTAAAGTAATAATCACGTTTATGGACTGTAATCATGCACAGGTTATAATAGGCTTCATTTGCTAATTTTTGCCTTGCTATGACCGAATCCTTACGCCCACAATTTTGGAAAGAATATGCTCTAACTGAACTTAATCCTGCCGAATGGGAAGCATTATGCGATGGTTGCGGTCTCTGCTGTTTAATCAAATTAGAAGATGAAGAACTGCAAGAAGTCGCTTATACCAAGGTGGCTTGCAAACTTTTAGACTGCAAAACTGCACGTTGTAGTAATTATGAGCAGCGACTTGACCATGTGCCGGATTGTATTCAACTCACACCAGAAAAATTAGCCACTATTCATTGGCTGCCGCCGAGCTGTGCTTATCGCCGTTTAAAAGAAGGTAAGAGTCTACCTGCCTGGCATTATTTAAATACAGGAACACGTGACAGTGTGATCAAGGCGCGCAAATCGGCAGCAGGCCGTTGTATTTCCGAAACAGAAGTCAATGAAGATGATCTTGAGGAATATATTGTGCGTTGGGTGCGTTAATTTCCTGTTCATCATATAATTTTTGGCTGAAAAAATTTGCAAATTTCATCCTCACCCCGACCTGATACAGCGATTTTTTTGTAAATCGGCTCATTTGAAATGCGCGATATTAAAATTACATAGTAGACTTAGTTTAAGTACAGTAAAGAAATAACAAGATGTCTGAGAGCCATATTCCACTCCCTGAACGACTTCGTCCGCGTGATTTGTCCGAAATTATCGGGCAAGATCATTTATTGGGAGCAGGTGCCCCCTTACGTCAAATGATTGATCAGGGCCATTTACCTTCCATCATTTTTTGGGGGCCACCAGGCGTTGGAAAAACCACCATTGCTTTGCTTTTGGCTCAAGCCGTGGATCGGCCCTTTATCAGTTTATCGGCGCTCAATACCGGAGTAAAAGAACTGCGTGAAGTGATTGCCGAAAGTGGCGATTTATTGACCCCGGTCGTGTTTATTGATGAAATTCACCGTTTTAACAAGTCACAGCAAGATGCCTTATTGAATGCAGTAGAAAAAGGCAAAATTACCTTAATTGGAGCAACCACAGAAAATCCCTCTTTTGAAGTGAACAATGCCTTGTTATCGCGTTGTCAGGTGTATACCTTAAATGCGCTGGATGATGAGTCAATTCGAACTTTATTGAATAATGCCATACAGCAGGATGCCTTTTTAAAAGAGCGTTATATCCAAATTGAAGAATACGAAGCATTACTGCAATTTGCGGCTGGAGATGCACGTAAGGCGCTTAATCTTCTAGATTTAATTGCCAGTACTTTTGAACCGGAACTGGAAAATATCATCACCAATGCCATTGTGGTCAAGGTGGCGCAGCAGAATATTGCCCGTTATGACAAATCGGGTGAGCAGCACTATGACCTGGTCTCTGCCTTTATTAAATCCATCCGCGGCAGTGATCCGGATGCAGCGCTGTACTGGATGGCGCGCATGCTAAAAGGCGGCGAAGATCCGGTGTTTATTGCCCGTCGTATGCTGATTGCCGCTTCGGAAGATATTGGCAATTCCAATCCGAATGCCTTGCTTCTGGCAGGCGAATGTTTCCGTTCGGTACAGGCTGTGGGCATGCCGGAGTGTCGTATTATTCTCGGTCAATGTGCAGTGTATTTGGCGACCAGTGCCAAAAGTAACAGCACTTATCTTGCTATTAATAAGGCACTCGACCTGGCTGAAAAAACTGCAAACTTGCCTGTGCCGCTACATTTACGCAATGCACCAACCAAGCTCATGAAAGAGCAGGGCTATGGTGTGAATTATCTCTATCCGCATAATTATCCAGAGCATTTCGTTCTGCAAGAGTATATGCCACCTGAATTAAAAGGCACCAAGCTATACGAATCTGCACGGAACAAGCGCGAAGTGGAAGGAGAAAAACTGCAACAGCGTCGCTGGATGCAACAGCAACAACAGCAATAACAGTCAAGATGATTCCAGGCGCTGAGGCATTTTCTTTCATGCTAAGTTTTTTCAGATGAAAAAATGTAAAAAAAAGCCCAATCCATAGGACGGATTGGGCTGAAAATAGGATGTCTTAGGGGAGATACATCCTAGAGGGTAAACTAAAAATTTTGGTCGGTCAGCAGGAGCTTATAAAGTCATTGACTTCAACTTCTTGCTGCCCGGTATATAAGATATATTAAGTAAAAAAACCAATATTGTAAAAACGATCATTTTTATTAATTAAATCTGTTTTTTCGATTTTTGGAGATATAAAAAACCGGGCTGTTTAGCCCGGTTTTTGAAATTCGATGAACGAATTAGATATCAGAAAGGTCGATACCTAAACGTGCAGCAACTTCTTCATAAGCTTCAACAACACCGCCTAAACCTTGACGGAAACGGTCTTTGTCGAGTTTTTTCTTGGTGTCTTTGTCCCATAGACGGCAACCGTCTGGAGAGAATTCATCACCCAGTACGATACGGTCGTGGAATACACCGAATTCAAGTTTGAAGTCTACAAGTAACATGTTACCTGCATCGAACAAGCCTTTAAGCACTTCGTTCACTTTGTAAGTGAGTTCTTTCATCTGTGCCAACTGTTCAGCAGTTGCCCAACCTAAAGCAATCGCTTGAGATTCGTTCACCATTGGATCGCCAAGCGCATCATCTTTGAAGAACAATTCGAAAGTAGGTGGAACCAGTTCTTTACCTTCTTCTACGCCTAAACGACGGCATAAAGAACCGGCAGCATAGTTACGGATTACACATTCAACTGGAACCATTTTCAATTTTTTCACTAAAACTTCAGTTGGAGAAAGAAGTTTTTCAAAGTGAGTTTCAATGCCAGCAGCAGCCAATTTTTCCATGATGAAGGCGTTAAAACGGTTGTTCACCTTGCCTTTACGATCCAGCTGTTCGATTTTTTCGCCGTTAAATGCAGAAGCATCGTCACGGAAAACTAGGATAAGGTGATCTGCACTATCTGTTTCATAAACAGATTTCGCTTTACCAGTATAGAGCAAGGTTTGTTTCAACATGGGGGAACCTTTTTCAAAAAAAAATGCCTAGTACGACTAGGCTGGCCAATTTTGGTAAATCTGGGTTAACAGTTCTGCAGCTTTTTCTTGGTCTGCAAAGCTGTTATCGGCATTGAATACAGCTAAGTTGTTACTTGTGCCTACAGAGGTCAGTCTTAATACATAAATCTGCTGGTCAATCTTAATGGTTACTTCGTAACGATTTTTACTTTGACCAACAATGCTATGGTTGAGGCTACTGAGGGTGGCAAGTGTGTACTGCCAGATTGTAGCAGAATTTCCGTCTATTTTGAGCAGTGGATTTTGGTTTCCATCACGAACCAGCTGTGGACGACCGATATTTGTGCTGTCTTGTTGAGCATCGGCAGCGCTATTGCTTTGCGCCTTGTCGGGACGGGGTAGAGCAAAGCGGTTACCGTGCTTGTTTTCAAGCTTGGGTGCATGCTCAATCGCCAGCGGGTCAATTGTTGGGGCAGGATACAACGGCGTTGCCGGTCGAACCATTGAACCTTCCGGATATTTCACAGGTTCAAGGGTTGTTGTATTTTTATAGTCCAGTGAACCATTGCTGATTCCCATGGAACTACAACCCGCTAAACTGAATGCCGAAAGTGCAAGGGTTAAACCGAAACGTAATTGCATAGTGTTGTGCTCTTTATTTAATGACACCCGCAGCGCTGAGTGCTTCACGCAACGGGGTACGATATTGTTCTGCAAGAGGAGTTAATGGTAAGCGAATACCGGTACCAATTAAGCCCATTTCATGGAGTGCCCATTTCACAGGAATTGGGTTAGATTCACAAAATAAAATATTGTGTAAATTTGCAACTTTATTATTTAAAGCTTCAGCACCTGCTGCATCACCTGCGAGTGCTGCAGCACAGATCAGGCTCATTTCCTTCGGTGCGACATTGGCAGTGACAGAAATGTTGCCTTTAGCGCCAAGTCCCATTAATTGGTATGCAGTCGCATCATCGCCAGAATAAACCGTCATGTCTTTGCCGGCTAATCCTTCGATGAGTTCTTTCCCACGCGCTACATCCCCAGTGGCATCTTTAATACCGACAATTTGCGGAATATCGGCCAGACGGATCACGGTTTCGTTAAGCATGTCCACGCCGGTACGTCCTGGGACGTTATACAGAATTTGAGGCAAATCAACAGCTTCAGCAATCGCTTTGTAGTGCTGATATAAACCTTCCTGTGTAGGCTTGTTGTAATAAGGCGTAACCAGTAATGCGGCATCTGCACCGAGCTCTTTTGCTTCTCTGGTGAGCTCAATGGCTTCATGAGTCGAGTTTGCACCGGTACCGGCAATAATAGGAATGCGTTTGTTGGCTACACGGATGATTTCTTTAATCACGCGGGTATGTTCAGCCATGCTTAGAGTCGATGCTTCACCTGTGGTCCCTACAGCCACAATACTGTTGGTGCCTTGTTCTATATGCCACTCAACCAGCTTTTCTAGACCCTTCCAATCTACGCTGCCATCTTCAAACATCGGGGTGACGATTGCGACAATTGAACCTTGAATGATCTGTGCTTGCTGAGTCATTTTAAAAAATTATCCTATTTGGCCATCCAACTGGGGTAGAAAAACAGAGATGTGGATGGTTACGTATTTTGATTTATAGCAAATTCAAGCCAATTGAATAATGCTTATGCAAATTATGAACGAACAAGCGGTGAAGAACAATATGCTTTAGTCAAACCATCTAAAAACTTTATGAAAAGCAAGTGAAAAACAGCACAAATATAACCAGGGTAATTTTTTTAAATGGATGTGTCCTGAAATTCTAATCTGTTTTTAATCCTTTAAGATCAATTTTTTGACTGTGAAAATGCTTACTTTGATTTTAAAAAACTGCGCTGGGCCCAATCAACTCAATAATTCCGGGTAAAAACATCAGAATTTAAGATTTAATAAGAATCAGTATAGACTTTAAAGCTATATGAACCAGACAGTTAATCTATCAAAATGATCATTAAAAACTAGAAGAATAATTAATAAAAACTATTACTCCATTTTGACTTTTTTCGCACAGGATGATTTTTAGAATCGAATTTATCAAGATCATGTGAATTTTTCTTGTACGGATTAAGCGGATTAAGTGTTTTTGCGACTATGTGTATTTGGTACTGAAAAACTTTAAATATCCAGTATTTTTGTTAATAAACTGTAAATTATTCAACTTATTGGTAGTTAATTATGCTGCCAGTCTCATAGATGATTGCGACTTTATTATGAACAACGCTGATTGAAACAAGGATATTCCAATGGAAAAATCAGATAACAAGCACGCGGTCATCACAGTAGCGATCTGTTTTCTGATCGCGGTGATCGAGGGCCTGGATATTCAGGCCGCAGGTATTGCAGCCGCGGGTATTCGTGAGCATTTTGGTCTTGACAGCTCGCAATTGGGTGTGTTTTTCAGTGCAGGGATTTTAGGCTTACTGCCTGGTGCACTGGTCGGCGGTCGATTTGCAGATCGTATTGGTCGTAAGAAAGTCCTGATCTGGTCGACAGCAGTGTTTGCCGCATTTACTTTATGTACAGTTTGGGTAAACAGCTTTAACACGTTGCTGGCTGTGCGTTTCCTGGCGGGTGCCGGTCTGGGTGGTGCCATGCCAATTCTGATCACGCTGGCTTCTGAAGCTGTATCGCCAAAAAACCGTGGTCGTGCCGTGGGCCTGATGTACTGTGGTATGCCGGTCGGTGCTGCGATTCTGTCGTTAATTGCCGCAACTGAATTCGGTGCCAACTGGAAGAATGTATTCTACCTGGGCGGTTTATTACCGATTTTCGTGATTCCACTGATGATGCTGTTCCTGCCTGAGTCGAAAGAATACCTGAAAGTACAGAACAAAACTGCAGCTGAACTTGCCGCTGCTCCACAAGGTTCATTCAAGGATCTGTTTAACTCGAATAACCTGTTACGTACCCTGTGCATCTGGGTCAGCTACTTCTTCACGCTGATGGTGGTTTACATCATGCTGAGCTGGTTACCATCATTGTTTATGGAGCTGGGCTTCACCCGCAAAGACGGTTCAACTGCACAGTTCTACTTTATGGTTACTGCAACGATTGGTACTGTAATTTTGGGTATGTTGACCGACCGCTGGAAAAAAGCCTACGTGATTGTGTTGATGTACGGTGGTATTTTGGCAGGCCTATTGGCATTGAACGGTGCAAGCTCGCTGAGCCAGATGTATATGGCTGCAGCATTGGCAGGTGCCTTCGTGATTGGCTGTCAGGGCGTACTGTATGCTTTCGGTAGTATCGTGTATCCGACCGAAGTACGTGGTACTGGTGTAGGTGTTGCTTCTGCAGTAGGCCGTATCGGTGCAATGCTTGGCCCTGTGATTGCAGGTCAGTTACTGACTGCAGGCTTTGGTGCAGCAGGCGTTATTACCGCAGCGATTCCATGTATCATTATCTCTGCAGTATGTATGCTGATCCTGGTGAACCGCACCAAGGTGTAATACTGAAAAGATTAAAAAAAGCCTGCAAATGCAGGCTTTTTTAATGCTCAGAATTTAAAAAATCATCATGGTATTGATAGGGGGAATTTTCTGTTTTTGCTTATCATTTGCGATGCAATCAAAGCGATTTCCTAATTTATTAGGCATTGCAAAATAATACAGATATGGAACTGATTGCAAGATTAATCCGAATGAACAGTCATTCTATTTTTATCGCTAGCGCTAAAAATCCTCTACTATTTTGCGCTATGCTTGGGCGTAAATTGATATTTCAAGGGATGAAAATAATGCAGAATGCGGCTTTGATTGTGGTGGATGTGCAACGAGGATTTACGCCGGGAGGCAATTTGGCTGTGGCCAATGCTGATCAGATTATTCCGAACATCAACCAGTGGGGGCTGCATTTTGACAATATTGTGATTACCCAGGATTGGCATCCAGAAAATCACATTTCCTTTGCCGAGAATCATTCTGGTAAAACACCTTTTGAGATGATTCAGCTGGATTATGGCTCGCAAGTCCTGTGGCCAAGCCATTGTGTGCAAGGCACTGCTGATGCAGAACTTCATCCAGATCTGCATTTACCGACTGCCCAACTGGTCATCCGCAAGGGCGCGCATGCCCATATCGACAGCTATTCAGCTTTTCTGGAAGCAGATCAAAAAACCACAACCGGTTTGGCTGGCTATTTAAAAGAACGTGGCATTGATACGGTTTTTATTGTCGGCATTGCCACAGATTTTTGTGTGGCTTGGACCGCAATAGATGCCTGTAAACTGGGCTTTAAAAGCTATGTGATTTCCGATGCCACCAAAGGTATCGATTTACACGGGTCATTACAGCATGCCTGGCAAGATATGCTCGCGGCAGGGGTCAAGCGTATTTTGATGAAGGATATTGTTCAACGCCATATCTCCTAAAAAACAGGATCAAGCTGAAAAAGTTGCTGTTTTGCTGAATAGATATGGTACAACCTGCTCTCCAGATCAGAACAGCATAAATATTGGATGTATTGTATGTCTGCTTTTTTGCGCTTTACCCAATGTATTCAGAAAACCTTTGCCCTGTGGGTAGTGCTATTTGCCGCTATTGCTTTAATTTTCCCGGAAGCCTTTGTCTGGCTTAAAGCCTATATTACCTGGATGCTCGGAATTATCATGTTCGGTATGGGCATGATCATGACCGTGGATGATTTTAAAGGGGTAGTGCAAAGTCCCAAAGCTGTGGGGATTGGTGTGGTCGCACAATTTGTGGTGATGCCGGGACTGGCTTATGGCTTATGCCAGCTGTTTCAGTTGCCCCCTGAAATTGCCATCGGGGTAATTCTGGTCGGCTGTTGCCCGGGCGGCACAGCATCCAACGTGATTACCTATATGGCCAAAGGCAATACTGCGTTATCGGTTGCCTGTACTTCGGTTTCGACTCTTTTAGCACCTGTATTAACTCCGGCAATTTTTTATCTTCTGGCCAGCCAGTGGATTGAGATTAATGCCTTGTCGATGCTGGGTTCGATTCTGCAAGTGGTATTGTTTCCGATTATTCTGGGTTTAACGATTCGGGCGGTACTGAAGTCAAAAGTGGACTCTTATATTCAGGTGATGCCCTTGATTTCAGTGCTGGCGATTGTGGCCATTGTGGCAGCAATTATTGCAGGAAGTAAGACACAAATTTTACAATCTGGTTTATTGATTCTAGAGGTTGTGGCTTTGCACAATGGTCTGGGCTATCTGCTGGGTTTCTGGGCAAGCCGTTTGTTTAAATTACCTTATGCAGACTGTAAAGCCGTTGCGGTAGAAGTCGGCATGCAAAACTCGGGTTTAGGCGTGGCTTTAGCAGCAGTGCATTTTGCTGCCTCACCACTAACTGCGGTGCCGAGTGCCATTTTTAGTTTATGGCATAATATTTCAGGTCCAGCATTAGCGAGTTATTGGGCAAGCAGGACAGATAAAATAGAAGAATGATCAAGATATCTCTGTTGAGCACAGTTGTACTTCAGCACAGAATCCTAGAGATAAAAAAACCGAGCAGTTCAGCTCGGTTTTTTATCTCTTAAGTTTAAGAGGCCTTGGATTGTTTGGCTTTTAAAATTTCGGTTCTAAAGGTTTGTGCCAGTTCCGCCACTTCGCTGTCCATCCCGTTCATCATAAAGGCATGACGGGTCAGTACATTGGTTGGATTCGGCAGGCTAACCAGCTGGTAACAATCCGAGATCTGCTTTAGAAACTCATTGGGTAAGTGAATAGCACTTTCCTTGGCAGTCAATTGTTGTACCAGACGTTCTGCTGCCTGGACAGGGCTGAGCTGCATGGCCTCAACGTGGCTGGAAATGGCACTGCGGGTCTGCAACACAAAACGTTTTTCTTCACGATAACGTTTGTACAGCACATCGGACAAGAGCTGGAACACGGTACTGATCATCACCAGGCAAGGCACTGCATTTGGTGTTTCTACCGTCATGCTAATGGTTGCGCCATGTTCATCAAATTTATGCACCGTGGTGATGTCTGAACTGTTTAACTTGTAGTGTTGCACACAGAGTTCAGTGGCTTTATTCAGGAAAATCTGGCATAGATTGAAATAGGGGATGGAAACGGTTTTATTGACCGAATCCATCAGCTGTTTAGGGTCATAAAACTGGATATTTAAGGCAATACACTTGTCATCCAGTACCACAGGTTTCGATTCTTTGATTTTAGCTTTGGCCTGAGCATTGTTCTGTGCCTGGGCAATCGCGACTGCGGCATTGTGCTGTTCTTGTTCCAAAGCCTGAGTCAGGGTTTGGATTTCATGTTTGAGGCGTGATTCATTATTGATACGTGCCAGATATTCGGTACGGCTTGGGCGGGCAATGGCACGGTAGGCCAACCATAACAAGCCATGAATCAGCAGCGATAATAAAATCGCCAGCCATTGGGTACGTAAAATTTCTCCAATACTGGGTTGAATGAGGGTAATTTCAATACTGCCCACTTTCTTTTCATTTTGCAGTGCTTCACGAACAAACACTTCACCTTGGCGTGTTTTGGTTAAACCACCTGTTGCCAGTACCTGATTGTTCGCATCCAAAATACGGATAGAAGCCACACTCGGGTTGGTGGCATAACGGTCGGCCAGTAAAGCCAATGACACCGTATTGGCCGGTTCCAGCTCGGACAGGCTGTCTGTGACCAGTTGTGAGGTCATCAGCTGTCCCTGACTGGCGCGGTTAGCATTCAGCTGATGCGTCGTCGCAAGTACCAGTAAAAAGGTGTGAAAAGCAAAACTTACAATCAGTAGGCTAGCAAATAGCCCTTGTCTAGGCGCATTCAACGTAAACTTCCAAGGCATTTATGTTCAAATTCGATTATGATTCTAGCAATAGTTGTAGCTCAGATCCGAGTCAATTCATGCGAGAAATCATTCTTATATCATTTTTGGGACCCGACCAGCCTAATCAATTTACACGATTAATGCAGGTATTGTCCGTACATTCGTTACAAATTTTGGACGTTGGACAAGCCGTCATCCACAACCAACTGACTTTAGGTATTGTTGTTTCGTCAGATGACCAAACTGCTACAGCATTAGCCATGAAGGAGATTCTGATTCTAGCACATGATATTGGCTTAACAGTGCGCTTTAAACCAATCTCTACATCAGAATATGATCAATGGGTGAGTGAAGGTGGGCAGACCCGTTATATCGTGACGGCACTGGCACCTGAATTGACCGCCTCACATTTGCAGGCCGTGACCCAGATCGTCTCTAACCAGGGTTTTAATATTGAAACCGTGACCCGTTTGTCGGGCCGCCCAGAGCGCAATGGCACAGTTGAAGGACCAAAACGCTCTTGCGTACAATTTGGCCTCAAAGGACAAATGCTCGATGCCACTGCCATGCGTGCCGCCTGCTTGCGTTTATCCAGTGAACTGAGTGTTGATGTTGCGGTTCAGGAAGATAATGCTTACCGTCGTAATCGCCGTCTGGTCTGCTTCGATATGGACTCGACCCTGATTGAACAGGAAGTGATTGATGAGTTGGCCATTGAAGCCGGTGTTGGTGAACAAGTGGCTGAAATCACTGAACGTGCCATGCAAGGTGAACTGGACTTCCAGCAAAGTTTCCGCGCCCGTGTCGCTTTGCTCAAAGGTATGGATGCCTCTGTTTTACCCAAAATTGCTGAACGTCTGACCGTGACTGAAGGGGCAGAGCGCCTGATTTCAACCTTGAAAGCGTTGGGCTATAGAACTGCAATTCTTTCCGGTGGTTTCCAGTATTTTGCCGAATATCTGCAAGAAAAATTGGGGATTGATGAAGTCCATGCCAATATTCTGGATGTAGAAGATGGCGTGGTCACAGGTGAAGTCAAGGGTCATATTGTGGATGGCGCTCGCAAAGCCTTGTTGCTACGTGAATTGGCAGACAAAATGGATATTTCACTGGAGCAGGCCATTGCCGTGGGCGATGGTGCCAATGACTTGCCAATGTTGTCGATTGCCGGTTTAGGGGTGGCTTTCCGCGCCAAACCTCTGGTTCGCCAGAATGCCAATCAGGCGATTTCAAGTGTGGGTCTGGATGGGGTGTTATATCTTCTAGGTGTACATGATAAAGACCTGAGTCGTGCCTAATGGTTCAGTCTAACGGTGGATGTTATTGACAAAACGCGACATTGATGTCGCGTTTTTTTGTGGTCAAAATAGTGAAATTACGATGAACGGTTGGCTTAAATTGCCGATCAAAACACCAATCTATCCATTGATAGAAAATATTTTTTTAATGCTTTTAATGCATTATTTTTTTTTGTAATGACACGGCAAGTCCGAGCCCATCTTATTTCCAGAAAAAGTTAAAAATAAAAAAATGTAATGACAAAATAATATTGCGACAAGGTATGTCGCTTGTTGAAAATACAAGACTTTTTTTCTTCAAAAAACTCCGCATAATGCTTGCATAGAAATTGATATAAATATATTTCAGCATTTATTCACGCTATCGGGGATTTGATTTAGACCCATATAAAAGTGTCAACATCCTTTATAGGACGGAGGTTTTTATGGTTACAGCGAATTTAGCAACCATCATAGGCTTAAGCTTGATTGCCGCTGCTTTGATAGCTGTTTTCTTCTCGCCTTATCGTCGTTTGTTAAGCTTTATGTTTGCAGGTATGCTGTTTTGGGGCTTGATTGAAGCCATTCGCTTTAGTACTCAACTGGCGTTTGATTTACCGATGGGATACAGCTACCTGACGGCGTTAATGTCGGTCATGGGGATTTTAACCCTGCTGTTAATCCGCGAAGATCGTCGTGCAGAACGCGCTTTAGCCAAACGTCGCTATATTGAACATACACCAGTCTATGATGATGAGCAGCAACACTACTCAAGCCGTTAATTTGAAAAACTGATAATCAATAAAAAAAGATGTGCTGCGGCACATCTTTTTTTATTGATTATTGTTATACAAAGCCTTACTTCAAAAAACCCAACTTATGGTAGGATAAGTCGTCAATTTTCCAACAATTACAATAGGCTTAAATGTCATGAAACTATCTTCGATTCCTGTCGTAAAATTACCACTGGTCGATGTAAGCACGGATCCGCTTGATTTGTTAGTTGCGGGCTTAGCTTTGCGTATGAAACAGTTGGCGCGTACCAGTCCAAAATTTATTGAACTGGTTCATGAACGTCAATTCCGTATCCAAATTGGCACTGATCTGGGCTTTGCACGTCAAATTATTGTAAATAATGGGCAAATTGACACAGTAGCAGGCGATGCAGAAAAAGCGGACTTCATTTTGCAGTTCGCAGACAGTGAACAGGGCGTAAAAACCTTAATGAAAGGTGATCCAAGCGCTTTCATGACCGGCATGCAAAATGGCACGATTAAAATGGAAGGCGATTTTGGCCTTTTGGTCTGGTTTAATAAGGTTGCCAAACTGATTCCGCCAAAATTACCAAAACCGGTACAAGAAAAAGTGAAACTGGTACGTTCATTTATTCGTGAAAAGACTGGTAAATAATTAAGATTAATTGAAAAATATAGTTTTCCTATTAATAATACCCCCCGCTTATATAGGGGGTATTTTTATGAAGAAAATTTTAACAGCTTCAGTAATTGCAGCGTCAATGACTTTTACTGGTTGTGCGAGTATTTTTTCTGGTTCAACACAGACTTTGACTTTTAAATCAGTACCAGAGTCAGCCAACATCACTATTACAAATAAATCAGGTGAAAAGATTCATACTGGCTCGACTCCTGCTACTGTGACTTTAAAACGTGGTAATGGTTTCTTTAAACCAGCAGGATATGAAGTTGCTTTCTCAAAAGAAGGTTTCCAAACTAAAAAAATTCAAGTAACTGCAAGTGTAAATGGCTGGTATATAGGTAATATTATCTTTGGTGGTTTACTTGGTCTTCTGATTATTGATCCAGCTACTGGAGCAATGTATACATTGTCTCCAAAAGATGTAAATGCAGTTTTAGAAACTCAACAATCAGCAAAAGTTAAAGGTCAGCAATCATTAACAGTGATGTTAGTTCAAGACATTCCTACAGATGTGATGGACCGCGCAAAATATCTTACAACTCTTTAATTAGAATAAAAAAGCCCTCAATCGAGGTAATGCCAGTCAGTTAAGAAATTGACTGGCATTTTCTTGGGTATTTCTGTGGTTTTAGCTTCACAACCCTGGGACAATTTCTTTTCCTTCTCTCCGGCAAGATATACATCCTTGCTTGTTCCAAC
>NZ_VPCP01000171.1:0-1768 GCF_013418145.1 Acinetobacter sp. YH12201
TGGTGGGTCTGACAAGACTTGAACTTGTGACCCCACGCTTATCAAGCGTGTGCTCTAACCAACTGAGCTACAGACCCTCAGATACATCGTCATGAAGAACAACTTGTTGTGGATTCTTACCGATCGTCAATCTTTCGTTAAGGAGGTGATCCAGCCGCAGGTTCCCCTACGGCTACCTTGTTACGACTTCACCCCAGTCATCGGCCACACCGTGGTAAGCGTCCTCCTTACGGTTAGACTACCTACTTCTGGTGCAACAAACTCCCATGGTGTGACGGGCGGTGTGTACAAGGCCCGGGAACGTATTCACCGCGGCATTCTGATCCGCGATTACTAGCGATTCCGACTTCATGGAGTCGAGTTGCAGACTCCAATCCGGACTACGATCGGCTTTTTGAGATTAGCATCCTATCGCTAGGTAGCAACCCTTTGTACCGACCATTGTAGCACGTGTGTAGCCCTGGTCGTAAGGGCCATGATGACTTGACGTCGTCCCCGCCTTCCTCCAGTTTGTCACTGGCAGTATCCTTAAAGTTCCCGGCTTAACCCGCTGGCAAATAAGGAAAAGGGTTGCGCTCGTTGCGGGACTTAACCCAACATCTCACGACACGAGCTGACGACAGCCATGCAGCACCTGTATGTAAGTTCCCGAAGGCACCAATCCATCTCTGGAAAGTTCTTACTATGTCAAGACCAGGTAAGGTTCTTCGCGTTGCATCGAATTAAACCACATGCTCCACCGCTTGTGCGGGCCCCCGTCAATTCATTTGAGTTTTAGTCTTGCGACCGTACTCCCCAGGCGGTCTACTTATCGCGTTAGCTGCGCCACTAAAGCCTCAAAGGCCCCAACGGCTAGTAGACATCGTTTACGGCATGGACTACCAGGGTATCTAATCCTGTTTGCTCCCCATGCTTTCGTACCTCAGCGTCAGTATTAGGCCAGATGGCTGCCTTCGCCATCGGTATTCCTCCAGATCTCTACGCATTTCACCGCTACACCTGGAATTCTACCATCCTCTCCCATACTCTAGCTTCCCAGTATCGAATGCAATTCCTAAGTTAAGCTCAGGGATTTCACATCCGACTTAAAAAGCCGCCTACGCACGCTTTACGCCCAGTAAATCCGATTAACGCTCGCACCCTCTGTATTACCGCGGCTGCTGGCACAGAGTTAGCCGGTGCTTATTCTGCGAGTAACGTCCACTATCTCTAGGTATTAACTAGAGTAGCCTCCTCCTCGCTTAAAGTGCTTTACAACCAAAAGGCCTTCTTCACACACGCGGCATGGCTGGATCAGGGTTCCCCCCATTGTCCAATATTCCCCACTGCTGCCTCCCGTAGGAGTCTGGGCCGTGTCTCAGTCCCAGTGTGGCGGATCATCCTCTCAGACCCGCTACAGATCGTCGCCTTGGTAGGCCTTTACCCCACCAACTAGCTAATCCGACTTAGGCTCATCTATTAGCGCAAGGTCCGAAGATCCCCTGCTTTCCCCCGTAGGGCGTATGCGGTATTAGCATCCCTTTCGAGATGTTGTCCCCCACTAATAGGCAGATTCCTAAGCATTACTCACCCGTCCGCCGCTAAGTATTGGTGCAAGCACCAATACTCCGCTCGACTTGCATGTGTTAAGCCTGCCGCCAGCGTTCAATCTGAGCCATGATCAAACTCTTCAGTTTAAAATCAATAGTGCTTTATTCAAAACACCAAATCTGGCTCATCAATTTTCTGACAAATATTTCTCAAATAAACTTCGAGTAATTTCTACCAT
>NZ_VPCP01000172.1:0-1710 GCF_013418145.1 Acinetobacter sp. YH12201
CATCGGACTATTTCCGGTTTTCTAGCAGGCATATTTTCATCTTTATGTGCTTATCAACTCTGTCAGAAGAATAAGCCAAAAATTCATGTCGTTAGAAATTTAGCTTATCCGTAACTAGGGTTATATATAATTATAAAAAATATGGATTGTTTTTTAGCTAAAGTGAAATCCTCCCCCAAAATAACAATGATTTTCATGAATTTATGGGAACTTGGATAGCTAAAAAAGTCATGAACTGTTTTCAGTACTCTCAGGCTTTCGCCAAGATAATCCACGAAAATTCATGTAATAAATGATGGGGAGAACGTTCATGAGCATTAATGAAAGCAAAAGAGCATATTCTTCTATCTATTTTTCTGTGCGGTTAAAGTTTGTGATAGCCCTTATAGGCGCTTGTTGCTGGACTGTATTTTCAATTTGGATTTCCCAAAACTGGCTGCATGATCTTAGCGGATATATTGGTTATTTTGCAGCGGTTTTCCTGGTTTATGGGATTGCCATTATTCCGGGGTTTATGAATTCATTTGCAGCTTTTAGCTTGATGATGGATCGAAGACCTAAGCGCCTGCAATTAGCATCTTATCCTGGTATTACCATTTTGATCGCTGCCTATAATGAAGCAGCTTCAATCCAGGATACCTTAGTCAGTATTAGTGTTCAGGATTACCCGGGTGAATTACAGGTGATTGTCATCAATGATGGCTCCCGGGATGAAACTGCAGACATTGTCCGGGAAGCCCAGCTCAAATTCCCTTGGCTTACCTTGCTGGATCTAAAGCAAAATGCTGGCAAGGCGCATGCATTAAATGAAGGACTAAAACTGGCTCAACATGATCTGGTGATCACAGTCGATGCCGATTCTTATTTACATCGTGTCGCATTAATCCATATTGTCGAACGCTATCTGGCAGATCCACCGAATACACGTGCGGTCGCAGGTACAATTCTGGTACGGAATTCCCGTGAAAATTTGCTGACCAAAACGCAGGAATGGGACTATTTTTTGGGAATTGCGGCGACCAAACGTATGCAGTCACTGTATCAGGGAACCTTGGTAGCCCAAGGTGCTTTTTCTATTTATGACCGTCATGCCTTGATCGAAGTTGGTGGATGGCCTGAATGTGTCGGTGAAGATATTGTACTTACCTGGGCCTTGTTGAATGCAGGCCATCGTGTGGGACATTGTGAGGATGCCTGTCTGTTTACCAATGCACCCACGACGCTTAAACTGTTTGTGAAACAGCGCCAGCGTTGGGCTCGCGGCATGATAGAAGTCTTTATCAAACATCCAAGAATTTTAATCAAGCCAAGATTATCCACGTTTTTTATTTACTGGAACCTGGTTTTCCCCTGGTTAGATATCGCGTTTACCTTTGGCTTTATCCCTGGAATCATCCTGGCCTGTTTTGGACACTATGAACCGTACCGGGTTTGTCGGAGAGTCAATATTCTGAGAGACTATCCCGATGACAAAATTAAAATATACCCCTGAAATCAGAGAAAGAGCGGTTCAATTATTGATTGAATCTGAAAAAGATTATCCTTCTACTTGGGCTGCAATCACAGCAATTGCGCCTAAGATCGGTTGTACTCCTGAAACACTTCGTGCCTGGCATCAAAAGCATTTAGATCAGCAAAATCCTATTAAAGTACAACAGATATCTGATCAAGAAAAAATGAAGCAAATGGAACGTGAAATTAAAGAATTAA
>NZ_VPCP01000173.1:0-1605 GCF_013418145.1 Acinetobacter sp. YH12201
AACAGACCCAGGAGCAGCTCAGCCGGTGGCGCCCGGCTTTCGGGTAACGCCCTGGTCCCGCTGGTTTCGGCTTTGTGCTTCAGGTGATCAAGGATCTGCTTGATCACTATAGGGTCTTCAATGCAGGCGATGACTTTCATGGCGCCGCCGCAGCCGCTGCAGGTCTCGATGTCGATATTGAAAACACGCTTGAGCCGTTGCGCCCATGTCATCGACGCTCGCCGTTGTGCTGGTGTTGCCGGTTCATCAGCCACCCTGACCTTGTTGCCCCTGCCCCGTTTTGCCGGCGTGACCAACGCCCGGTGCCGACTGTTGGGTGCGAACACCCCGTGGAAGCGGGTTAGGTTGACTCTGGGCTTCGGTACCAGGGCGGCCAGCCTTGCAATGAAATCCAATGGTTCGAAAATGACGTGCGTGGTGCCGTCCCGGTACGGCGTCTTGAGCTGGTAGCGCACGTTGCCGCCTCGTGTTAACGACAGCCGCTTCTCGGATACCGCCGGGCGGCTGATGTACCGGCACAGCCGTTCGAGCTTCTTGCGTTCATCGGCCCTGGCCGCCACGCCGGCGTGCAGGCTGAACCCGGCTACCTTGCCAATCCCGTCACCGAACGGATCACCACTGGTCGGCAGAGTTTGCAAAGTGAACACCTTTCGCCCCGCCTGTGAACCGACAGCGATACGGTAAGTGATCGAGTGCCCCAGCAGGGGTGTCATCGGGTCGTCATCCACCGCATCCGAGGCCAGATAGCTGTTTTCGACATCCCGTTCCAGCAGGCCTTGCCGTTCCAGATAGCGACCCACCCGGTGGGCGATGGTGTGCGTCAGCTGGGTGAGCTCTGGGCTGGTCGGCGCCTTGACCCAGCGGAAACGCGCTGAGCCGTGGGATTGCTCGACATACACACCGTCGAGAAACAGCATGTGGAAGTGAACATTCAGATTGAGCGCCGATCCAAAACGCTGGATCAGGGTGACCGCGCCCGTCTTGGCCACTTGGTGGGTATGGCCCGCTTTCTTGACCAGGTGCGTGGCAATGACGCGGTAAACGATGCCCAGCACCCACCCCATGATCTCGGGCCGGCTGGCAAACAGGAAACGCAGCTGAAACGGGAAGCTCAACACCCACTGACGCATGGGTTGTTCAGGCAGTACTTCATCAACCAGCAAGGCGGCACTTTCGGCCATCCGCCGCGCCCCACAGCTCGGGCAGAAACCGCGACGCTTACAGCTGAAAGCGACCAGGTGCTCGGCGTGGCAAGACTCGCAGCGAACCCGTAGAAAGCCATGCTCCAGCCGCCCGCATTGGAGAAATTCTTCAAATTCCCGTTGCACATAGCCCGGCAATTCCTTTCCCTGCTCTGCCATAAGCGCAGCGAATGCCGGGTAATACTCGTCAACGATCTGATAGAGAAGGGTTTGCTCGGGTCGGTGGCTCTGGTAACGACCAGTATCCCGATCCCGGCTGGCCGTCCTGGCCGCCACATGAGGCATGTTCCGCGTCCTTGCAATACTGTGTTTACATACAGTCTATCGCTTAGCGGAAAGTTCTTTTACCCTCAGCCGAAATGCCTGCCGTTGCTAGACATTGCCAGCCAGTGCCCGTCACTCC
>NZ_VPCP01000174.1:0-1581 GCF_013418145.1 Acinetobacter sp. YH12201
AAAAAAGGCTTAAATAAGCTGCTAGAAGCAATCATGAATGATGAAATCGGACGTTTGGTTTTAACGCATAAAGATCGCTTATTGCGGTTTGGTGCTGAGTTGGTTTTTGCCTTATGTGAAGCTAAAAGCGTGGAGATCGTCATTCTTAATAAGGGTGAAAATTTGTCTTTTGAGGAAGAACTTGCTCAAGATGTTTTGGAAATCATTACAGTGTTTTCGGCAAGATTATATGGTAGTCGTAGTAAGAAAAACCAAAAGTTAATACAGGCAGTCAAAGACGCACTATGAGCCGATTCATACGAGGGCATGTAATCCAATTACTGCCAAATAATAAGCAAGCAAGTCATTTCGCTCAAGCGAGTGGTGTTGCTCGTTTGTCGTATAATTGGGCTTTAAAAGAATGGCAACGTCAATATAAAGCAGATAAGGAATATAGAGATCAGTGTGACTATTATGGCGTTCAGGTGGATAAAAAACTTCTAAATAAACCATCCGAAGCTAAAATAAGAAAGCACTTAAACTCGTTCAAGCGTGAGAAATACCCTTTCATGCTTAAAGTGACCAAATGTGCGCCACAACTTGCGATTAAGCAATTGGGTAGTTCATTTGATCGTTTTTTTAATGGTCAATCCAAATATCCAAAGCCTAGAAAAAAAGGCGTAGATGATCGCTTCTCATTATCAAATGACCAATTCAGCATTAAAGATAGAAAAATTAGTATCCCAAACTTGGGTTGGGTAAAAATGACTGAGGATTTGCGTTATCAAGGAAAAATATTATCAGCGAAAATATTTAAACAGGGTGGTAAGTGGTTTGCTTCGATTGCTGTTGAATTAAATCAGCCTGAGAAACTTCACCCCAAAACAGGTTTATCTGTTGGTATTGATTTAGGTGTTTCCAGTCTTGCCACTTTATCTAATGGCGAGGTTGTTCCATCAAGTGCGCCACTAAAGAAACAGCTTGCCAAGTTAAGACGACTTGCTAAGTCTTTTAGCCGTAAAAAGAAAGGTAGTCAAAACAGAGAAAAAGCGAAAACCAAGCTCTCTCGTTTGCACTACAAAATATCATGCTTGAGAAAAAACAATCTTCATCAAGTCACATCTGATTTAGTTAAGCGATTCGATCTGATTGCGATTGAGGATTTAAATGTGAAAGGTATGGTACAAAACCGTAAGCTCTCAAGAGCCATATCGGATATGGGCTTTTATGAGTTCAAGCGACAGTTGATTTACAAGGCTAAACAGCATGGCAAATCAATACTTTCTGTTGGACGATTCTTTCCAAGCAGCAAGATGTGTTCGAATTGTGGTGAATTAAACCAAAACCTGACACTTGCAATGCGTGAGTGGCGATGTTCATGTAACACCCTGCATCACAGGGATATTAATGCTGCCATCAATATTCTAAAACATGCAGATAAAGAATTGGTGGCTACATAAGCCACCAATGGCGGTGAGTTACACCGTGACAGCCTATGGAATTGAGGTAATCCCAAGCGCAATAGCAATTGGTTCTTGATGATGAAGTAGGAATTAAACATTAAACCCACGTAAGTAGGTTTAAGTAGGTTTTAAATAACGG
>NZ_VPCP01000175.1:0-1443 GCF_013418145.1 Acinetobacter sp. YH12201
GGTCAAGCTTACAACACCCGTCGCAGGATCAATGCTGTAGTAGCCGTCCGGATTGTTAGTCAGGCTGTAAGTCAGCGTATCGCCTTCGGCATCGGTCGCATTCGCATCCGTCACCACCATGCCTGCCATCGCATTGTTTTCTGTAATGCTGGTCAAGCTATCAGTGAAGCTCAGTACCGGGGCATCATTCACAGGGGTCACTGTGATGGTTAACGTTGCTGTATCTGTCAACGAACCATCTGTAATGGTGTAGTCAACAGTATCGATACCGGTGAAATTCGCTGCTGGCGTATAGGTATACGTACCATTCGTCGCAATCGAAATTGTTCCGCCTTGGGTGGTTGTGTATGTGCCAGAAACCGCTGTGATGCTGACGCTATCTAGATCTGTATCGTTCTGCAACAGGCTAACCGCTGAACTATATACCTGATCTTCATTGATGATAATTTCATCATCCATCGCCACAGGTGCATCATTCACCAGCGTGGTCACCGGCATTGCCGCTGTACCAGTCACAGGGGTTGTACCGTCGGTCACTGTTACGCTGATTGCAGGAAGGTTTCCACCTCCGTTCACCCAGTCCGCACCCGCCTGGGTTAAGCTTACAACACCCGTCGCAGGATCAATGCTGTAGTAGCCGTCCGGATTGTTAGTCAGGCTGTAAGTCAGCGTATCGCCTTCGGCATCGGTCGCATTTGCATCCGTCACTACCATGCCTGCCATCGCATTGTTTTCTGTAATGCTGGTCAAGCTATCAGTGAAGCTCAGTACCGGGGCATCATTCACAGGGGTCACTGTGATGGTTAACGTTGCTGTATCTGTCAACGAACCATCTGTAATGGTGTAGTCAACAGTATCGATACCGGTGAAATTCGCTGCTGGCGTATAGGTATACGTACCATTCGTCGCAATCGAAATTGTTCCGCCTTGGGTGGTTGTGTATGTGCCAGAAACCGCTGTGATGCTGACGCTATCTAGATCTGTATCGTTCTGCAACAGGCTAACCGCTGAACTATATACCTGATCTTCATTGATGATAATTTCATCATCCATCGCCACAGGTGCATCATTCACCAGCGTGGTCACCGGCATTGCCGCTGTACCAGTCACAGGGGTTGTACCGTCAGTCACTGTTACGCTGACTGCAGGAAGGTTTCCACCTCCGTTCACCCAGTCCGCACCCGCCTGGGTCAAGGTCACAACACCCGTCGCAGGATCAATGCTGTAGTAGCCGTCCGGATTGTTAGTCAGGCTGTAAGTCAGCGTATTGCCTTCGGCATCGGTCGCATTTGCATCCGTCACTACCATGCCTGCCATCGCACTGTTTTCTGTAATGCTGGTCAAGCTATCAGTGAAGCTCAGTACCGGGGCATCATTCACAGGAGTCACGCTGACGTTGACTACGCTGCTGCTGGTACCGCCATTGCCATCGCTAATGCTATA
>NZ_VPCP01000176.1:0-1399 GCF_013418145.1 Acinetobacter sp. YH12201
TAAATTTTCAGCGTTGCTGGCTCCCCGTCAGCCGGATTGGGTTGCATCGCAGGGGTGTCGAAAGAGTCAACTGCGGTCCAAAGCTGTTGGACTTGGGTGAAAAGGGCGTTTATTCTTCCTATACGTGCCGCGTTCCAGGCGGCGACTATGAGGGCTATGTCGATGCCCATGTGCGCCGGCTGGAGGCGCTACGCCGGGCCGGTATCGTCGAGCGGATCGACGCCGACCAATGGCGCATCCCCGATGATCTGGTCAGCCGTGCCGCCGCCCATGACGCCGGCCGAGACAGTCAGGCCAGCGTTCGCGTCCTTTCCCCGGTCGATCTGAACAAACAGATCGGATCGGACGGCGCGACCTGGCTGGACCGGCGGCTGATCCACGGCGAGACGGCCGACCTTGCGCCAACCGGCTTCGGGCAACAAGTCCGCGAAGCCATGGACCAGCGCCGCGAGCACCATATCGAACAGGGCGACGCCACCCGCAGCCGGGACAGCCGCGTCTTCTACCGGCGCAACCTTCTCGCCATCCTGCGGGAGCGCGAGGTAGCCGGCGTCGGATCGGATATGGCTTTGAGTAAGGGCCTGCCGTTCCGCGCCGCCACGGACGGCGAGAGCGTCAGCGGCAAGTTTACCGGAACCGTGCATCTATCGAGCGGCAAGTTCGCCGTGGTCGAGAAATCCCATGAGTTCACCCTTGTCCCGTGGCGGCCGATCATCGACCGCCAACTCGGCCGCGAGGTTATGGGCATCGTGCAGGGCGGGTCGGTGTCGTGGCAGTTAGGGCGGCAGAGGGGGCTGGAACGCTGAGTGCGCCCATGCCGCATTGCGAAGCAAAAGATAATCGGATAAAATGTAGCAATTCATATTCGTAAGCGTGGAGTAATCAGATGGGAAATTCCAAGTCAGCAGACAAGTAAGCCGCAACAACCAGTATTGTTGTTGCGGCGCTCTGTAAGGCTAGTCTCATCTGATTGCTGACGAGCAGACGTCGCCCGGTATTCCTTAATCGAGGGTTGATTCGTCATGACCACCACACGCCCCGCGTGGGCCTATACGCTGCCGGCAGCACTGCTGCTGATGGCTCCTTTCGACATCCTCGCTTCACTGGCGATGGATATTTATCTCCCTGTCGTTCCAGCGATGCCCGGCATCCTGAACACGACGCCCGCTATGATCCAACTCACGTTGAGCCTCTATATGGTGATGCTCGGCGTGGGCCAGGTGATTTTTGGTCCGCTCTCAGACAGAATCGGGCGACGGCCAATTCTACTTGCGGGCGCAACGGCTTTCGTCATTGCGTCTCTGGGAGCAGCTTGGTCTTCAACTGCACCGGCCTTTGTCGCTTTCCGTCTACTTCAAGCAGTGGGCGCGTCGGCCATGCTGGTGGCGACGTTCGCGAC
>NZ_VPCP01000177.1:0-1395 GCF_013418145.1 Acinetobacter sp. YH12201
GGTAATGCCAGTCAGTTAAGAAATTGACTGGCATTTTCTTGGGTATTTCTGTGGTTTTAGCTTCACAACCCTGGGACAATTTCTTTTCCTTCTCTCCGGCAAGATATACATCCTTGCTTGTTCCAACAAGCTTTCTAAATGTTTAGGTAAATTGCCTGCTGACTCTAAAGGGGTATGCCTTAAGATATTGAGAATGCTGATAGAGGCAAGATGAAAGCTGATTCTCAATGGACTCACCTTTACGCGTTGAGCCATGTATTTCATTTGTCTTCTCAGCACGTTATACGCAATCAATACGCCCCATAATTCCTGATAAACCAAATCAGGTTGCTTGCTCCTTAAATGTCTCCCATCCTGTAAATCACTTTTTATTTCCCGGTAACACATTTCTATTTCCCAGCGCTGAGCATAAAGCTTCGCTAAGGCTTTGAGTGGGTAGGTCTTTGAATCAGTTAATGAAGTGATATAACGCCTGAGCTTTCCTGCATGTTCAACTTCAATCAAACGTGCTTCCCAGGCATCCCCCAATAATGGATTGAGCTTCCTGGCCCTCGGTGATACCGGCATTTTGATGTGAAAATCGTGCTGGGAGTTACGCTTGACCACCTCATAGCGTAAGTTGTCTTTCGCTCGCATTAGCCAATGACTTGCTTGCGCTCGTGTTTGCCAACCCACCAGAAAGTCAGCAGAGAAATAGGCCCGATCAAACAGGGTAATACTGTGGGGTGGAGGAGATAATTGATCTGCCAGTGTAAGTTCACCCTGATCCATACTGCCGATTTTGGCATCAATGATTTCATGCGTGTTGGTATTGACCAGGCAGGTTGCTCTCACTTGCGGGTAAGGTGCTACAGCCGTTTTACCTTTAGATGAGCCAAAGTGACTCAAATTCTCATCAGTATGCGGCATAGACCAAACCACCCCATCAACAGCACACACACTGAGACCATGAAAGTTTGAGTACTGCTGTTCGGATTCTTCAAACCAGGCTTGGCTTAATATGGAAAATAATGCATGCATCGGTTCCAGCCCCAAACGTTGTCGAGCTTGGACTGCTGCACTTGGGACACAATATTCTGTGGTACCAAAAACAAGTTTCAGTTGTTGCAAGACATACCAAATAGGCTGATCCCGAAACAGGGCAAGTCCAATGACAAGCCATACCACATGTTCAGCAGGCAATTTTCTTTTTCTGATGGAGGCCTTGCCTGTTTGTTTTAAACTGCTTTCAATCCAGTTGAAATCAATCAACTCACTAAAATCAGCGAGTGATGGCATGGAGTGCTGAAGGGTTAAATCTAAATTCTCAGATAAAGTCATAAAAAAAATGAGCGTATTTATATACACTCATTTTTACAGCATTTTGCTAAATGTTGCTTAACTGACTGGCATTAC
>NZ_VPCP01000178.1:0-1366 GCF_013418145.1 Acinetobacter sp. YH12201
GTCATGAGAAAGCCCATATAAATGGGTAGAGTACAAGTTGCTGTAGAAGCATTTTTAATTCGTCTGATCACAGATACTTTATAAAGTATTTTAATACTTTTTTGAATCCGTCAATGCGTAAGTCCTAAAATCTTTCTTTAAAAGAAATTGAAACTTTATTTAAGCTAAAAGTGTGACGGTAGTTACCAAATGGTTATGTCAATACAGAACCTCCGGTTAAGCAATGAGATGCCATTTTTGCCCATTGGACATCTGTAAGTCTGTATTTATCCTTTATTATGTAATTTTGACTTTGGTCAGTCGGAACCAAAATGTTATCTCATCTTGCTTCTTTTCCTCAATTTATCTTTGGCACCTCATCTGAGAGTTTAAGAATTAAATTAAAGAGATTTTTTTGATTAATTTCATTAAATTTTTAATTGATTTATATATAAAATAGTAACAAAAAAGACGGGAGGTTCTGGTATAGTTAGTCCCGTTTTTATTTCCTTTTTACATTATATAAATAAGCAAGGCTCAAAAATGCTAACTCTATCAGAACTTAAGATTGCCGTTATTGGGCTAGGTTATGTCGGTTTACCCTTAGCTGTAGAGTTTGGAAAACAGGTTTCTGTTGTTGGTTTCGATATTCATCAAAAGCGTATTGATGAATTAAAAAGCGGTCAAGACCATACCTTAGAGGTCTCACCTGAAGAATTAAAACAATCTACTCATTTAACCTATACTGCAAATCTAGAAGATCTAAAAGATTGCAACTTCTTTATTGTGACGGTACCAACCCCGATTGATGAATATAAACAGCCGGATCTGACGCCATTGGTCAAAGCCTCGCAAAGTATTGGTAAAGTGCTAAAAGACGGCGACATTGTTGTTTATGAATCAACGGTTTATCCGGGAGCCACTGAAGAGGTGTGCATTCCTGAGCTGGAAAAAGTTTCAGGCTTGAAATTCAATCAGGATTTCTTTGCTGGTTATAGTCCAGAGCGCATTAATCCGGGTGACAAATTGCACCGCGTGACCAATATTCTCAAAATCACTTCAGGTTCTACGCCTGAAGTCGCTGATTTTGTCGATCAGGTCTATAACCTGATTATTGAAGCCGGAACGCATAAAGCCAGCAGCATTAAAGTAGCTGAAGCAGCCAAAGTCATTGAAAATACCCAGCGGGATGTCAATATCGCGCTGATTAACGAGCTGGCCTTGATCTTCAATAAAATGGGGATTGATACTGAAGCGGTGCTTGAGGCTGCAGGCACGAAATGGAACTTCCTGCCGTTTCGTCCGGGTCTGGTCGGCGGGCACTGTATCGGGGTCGATCCGTACTATCTCACCCATAAAGCGCAAGCGATTGGTTATCACCCTGAAA
>NZ_VPCP01000179.1:0-1294 GCF_013418145.1 Acinetobacter sp. YH12201
CTTTTCATAAATTTAAAGGTGATTGCTTAAGCGGTCACCGAATTCAATAATAAAGCGGCTCATGGCTAAACGCCAGTCGCGAATAGGCATATTCCACTTTTTAGACGCTGCATCAATTGCTAAGTAAATCACTTTACGTACAGAATCATCCGTTGGAAAGACTTTACGTTTTTTGATCGCTTGGCGTATTACGCTGTTTAATGATTCGATTGCGTTGGTGGTGTAGATGGCTTTGCGTATCTCGGCTGGATAAGCAAAGAAGGTATTCAGATTCTCCCAGTGCATACGCCAGCTTTTGCTGATCTGTGGATACTTGTCATCCCATGTTTGGGCAAATTGATCCAGGGCCATCAAGGCTGCCTCTTCAGTAGGTGATTGATAAACGGCTTTTAAATCCTGAGTGACCGCCTTGTAATCTTTCCATGACACGTATTTCAAGCTGTTGCGCAGCATGTGGATAATGCACAGCTGGATATGGGTTTGCGGGTATACGCTGTTAATAGCATCAGGAAAGCCTTTTAGTCCATCCACACAGGCGATCAGAATATCCTGCAACCCTCGGTTTTTAAGCTCAGTCAGGACATTCAGCCAGAACTTGGCACCTTCATTCTCAGCCATCCACATACCGAGCAATTCTTTCTGTCCCTCAAGATTAATGCCTAAGGCAAGGAATACAGCCTTGTTGATGACACTGCCATTATGACGGACTTTAACTACAATACAGTCCATATAAACGATGGGATAGATCGCATCCAACGGACGGTTTTGCCATTCAGCAACCTGCTCTTTGACTGCATCAGTCACCTTGGAAATAAGCGTTGGAGATACATCAGCATCGTACATTTCCTTAAAGGTAGCAACGATTTCACGGGTTGTCATGCCTTTGGCATAAAGGGATAGAATCTGGCTATCCATTTGCGTGATACGGGTCTGATTTTTCTTAATCAACTGAGGCTCGAAAGTGCCATCACGATCACGTGGTGTGGTGATCTCAATCTCCCCATCATCGCTAAGTAAAGTCTTACTAGAATAACCATTGCGAGAATTTGAACCAGATTTACGGGCATTTTTTTCATGTCCGAGATGTTCGGTAAGTTCGGCATTGAGAGCCGTTTCAACAGTGATTTTGGTCAACAATCGGGTGAATTGATTGAGATCTTCTTCTGTTTTGATTCCTTTAGCAAATTCTGCTGCAAGGTCTTTTAGTTTTTGTTCGTTCATCATGTTGCCTGACTCCGTTGTGAATATGAACATAGCAAATTCAGGCAATTACACAATTTAATTTACAGTCTCG
>NZ_VPCP01000180.1:0-1290 GCF_013418145.1 Acinetobacter sp. YH12201
TTGCTGGCTCGCTGCGCAGCGGCCAGCGAGCGGCGAATATCATGACTTTAATCCAGTCAGCAAAGCTGAATGGCTTGGATCCGTATGCCTATTTAAGTGATGTGCTGAAAAAGCTGCCGACACACAAGGTGACCCAAATTGAAGAATTGCTGCCGCACTGCTGGAAACCTGAATCGAATTAAAAATTGGTATGGGATTCAGCGGACGCTTACAAATTAAATTACAACATTCAACATTAAAACTTGGAAAAGTAACATTACGCGGATATTAACTTCACACTCATGACGTATGCTGTAACAAATAGCCAAAAGGACATATCTCATGAAAAAGTTAATGAGCGTGATGGCAATGGCAACTCTGTCGACTTTTATGCTGGCAGGGTGTGATTCTATGTCTCCAAGAGAGCAACGTATTGGCGCAGCTGCACTCGGTGGTGCTGTTGGCGGTGGTGTGGGGAATAAAGTTGGTGGCGGTATCGGTGCAGCTGTCGGTGGTGGTGCCGGTGCAGCAGTAGGCAGTAAAACCCAAGGTGGTTCTAACCGTAATGCGACCTATAGTGGAGTCGGTGGTGCTATTGGTTCTGCGGTGGGTAAAAGTATCTTTGGGGGTAATGCCGGGGCTGCCATTGGTGGTGCCATTGGTGGTGGAGCAGGTGCAGCCATTGAAGAGAAAAAACGTTAATGAAGTTTGAAAATCTGATAAAAAGCGCTTGTTAATCAGGCACTTTTTTGTCAATTATGGCTGGCCTGTGATTTTTTTCGGCGGATATAGATGGTTTTTTCTACCTCGGCAATCCGTACGCCCGATTCATCAAAAATATTTACATGATAGTTTCGGTATACCGGGGCGTGATTTTCAGCAAGTCGCTTAATCTGGTCAATTTCTGTTGGATCGAGACGAATATCGGCATACTGTACCACGATCGGGTGAGAGGAATTGTATGGATGCAGATTTATCCCACACAATGTATTTTGAACCCAGATGATGCATCAAAATCAGCATATAAAACGGATCGACCATTGCATATAAACTGCCGCCAAAATGTACACCGACGACATTTTGATTTTTACGGGTTAGTGGCATTTTGATGCGAATATGGTAATTCGCCAGATCAACTTTATCGATTTCAATCCCTGTGCTGCGGTAAGGCGCATAGCGATTTAAGAGCCTATCCAGTATTAATTTCATTCTTTTTTAGCACTTAAAAAAAGAATTTGTTAAAATTATTCAATGAGAAAACCATATCCCAGCGACATTAGTCGAGAAGCCTTTAAAGAAATTGAACCGTTA
>NZ_VPCP01000017.1:0-46136 GCF_013418145.1 Acinetobacter sp. YH12201
TTGTTCCACTTTAGATATTTGTTTAAGATGAGATGTAACTCATTGAAATGTGTCATCATATTCGTCGTCAGAAAACAAGTATTATGCCATTATTTCAATGAGTTATCTTTTTTTGTCGTGTACAAAGGTCCCTACTATGCTTCCAGCTATCAAAATGCCGATAAAATTTGAATGTCGCTCTTGCCAAACGGTTTACATGCAGAAATATAGCGCAGATGCTATTTTGACGTCTTACCCTAAATGTCCACATTGTCAGCAACCCGGTCAACTTCAGGGCACGATTGAAATGCAGGATCTATTCAAACATCCTATTATTATGGCTAACTACTATTGGAAAGATACATTACAACGCTTTCAACGCTCATAATTGAGCAAATGTCCTTATACTATAAAGCTTGAATACTAAAAATACAGCGCATTTAAATGCGCTGTATTTTTAATTGCAATTCTTGCATTGCCAGCAATATTATCTTCAGCTTTATCAACAAGAAAATCATCACTATTCTGCCCGCCCTGTCTGCCATCAAAATGGCTTATTATTGGGTTTGGCAGAAAAGGAAGATTTTCTGCAACATCCTTTCATTTTTGTATCGAGCTATATCAGACAGACATTGCATAGGCTAAGCAAATAACACTGGCCAAACCTAAAGCAAGACCGCATGCAGTTGCAGGTTTTAATTTTTCTTTAAACAGAATTAAGCCACTTAAAGCTCCCAGCAGCACCACAAGAATGTTCATGCCTGCAAACACAATTGCAGGTGTGTCTTTTAATAATATGTGTGCCTTGACATACAGGGCTATATTGGCAAAATTTAAAACTCCCAGCCCCAATCCAGCCAGAATATTTCGACTACTGCCTGCTGTTTTCGTGGTCATGCCAATATAAGCCAACGACAAGATGAAGGCACAGATAAACATCAAGTTTAGTGCTACAGCAAACTGCACTCCCAAGCCAGTGGTGTACTTGAGCAATACATCAATCAGCGCATAGCCACACCAGACCAATGCCAGATAAAGCAAGCCTTGCTTTGAAAATGGCTGCCCTTGCGCTGCTGCTTGATGTGAAAATAAAATACTGAGTACGGCGGAAATCCCTAATCCGATTCCGATTATTTTTAAGGTATTAAACTGTTCCTGAAAAATAAAGAATGCTGCCAACAGAGACAAAACCACCGATAAACGCTGGGCAATTTCCGTTTTGATAATACCGGCATATTGCAGTGATTTCGCCAAGCACAGGAAAATACTCGGTAGTAATACACCCAGCGCCACAATCAGCCACCACGGCGTATCGATAACTGATATGTGCTGTAAATCGGGCTTAAACCATAAAAAACAGAGTACACTTGCAGAGGCATAGTTCCAGACAATCATCTGCAAGGCATCAAAACCATTAGCCTTGCATAATTTAAACAACATTGAGATGACGACACTACAGCATGCTGCAGCCAATATAAGTTCCATCTTTTGCCTTATTTTCCCTATTTATCATGCTTTAGGAATGAGATACAGAAAAGCCCACAATAGATGTGGGCTTTTGATTATAGATAATCTTTAACGATTATTTATAACGATTCACCATTTTCTCTAAAGAAATTGGACGAATCTTGTCTGCATGACCTGCAGTACCAAATGCTGTATAACGATCTACACAAATTTGTTTCATTGCAACAATAGTTTCTGCAAAGAATTTACGTGGATCGAATTCGCTTGGTTTTTCCGCCATCATGCGGCGCATTGCACCAGTCGATGCCAAACGCAAGTCCGTGTCGATATTGATTTTACGAACACCGTGTTTGATTGCTTCAACCAGTTGTTCAACAGGCACACCATAAGTTTCCTTGATGTCGCCGCCAAATTCATTGATTACAGCCAACCATTCTTGAGGTACAGAACTTGAACCGTGCATGACAAGATGGGTATTTGGTAATGCCGCATGAATTTCTTTAATACGGTCAATTGCCAAGATGTCGCCTGTAGGTGGACGCGTGAATTTGTATGCACCATGTGAAGTACCTACGGCAATCGCCAAGGCATCTACATCGGTATCAGCAACAAACGAACGTGCTTCTTCAACTGAAGTAAGCAGTTGAGAATGGTCAAGCACACCTTCTGCACCTACGCCATCTTCTTCACCCGCCATACCTGTTTCAAGGCTACCCAGGCAACCAATTTCACCTTCAACTGAAACGCCACAGGCATGTGCCATTTGAACAGTACGGCGAGTCACGTCTACGTTGTATTCATATGAAGTTGGTGTTTTACCATCTTCACCCAAAGAACCATCCATCATTACTGATGAGAAGCCCAACTGGATAGAACGCTGACATACGTCAGGGCTGGTACCGTGGTCTTGATGCATTACCACTGGAATGTGTGGCCATTCTTCAATTGCAGCTAAAATCAGGTGACGTAAGAATGGAGCACCTGCATATTTACGAGCACCCGCAGATGCCTGCACAATGACAGGTGAATTTGTTTCGTCTGCGGCCAACATAATTGCACGCATTTGTTCTAAGTTGTTTACATTGAACGCTGGTACGCCGTAGTTGTGTTCTGCAGCGTGATCCAAGAGCTGGCGCATCGAGATTAGAGCCATAATATCCTCCCAGGTGATGCGCCATATTCTACATGCTGAATCATTTCAATTCAGCAACAAAACACACTATTTCAAAAAAAATCCCTGCTTATGCAGGGACTTTTAAATAAAAAACTACAAACTTATTGAGCAGTTGCTGTAGAGGCAGCATCATCTGTAGCGGCAGTCGCTTCATCTGCTGGTGCATTTGCCACTTCAGCAGGTACATCAGTATTTTTTTCATCCAGGACAGGCTTATCCAGTGCATCAATCGCTTTTTGCTGTTCTGGAGTCGTTTGCTCCTCTACTGCTGCTGAAGCGGCAGTTTCAGTTTTAGGTGCTTCATCTTTCTTGGCACAGGCAGTCAAAGCCAAAGGTAAAATCACAAGTGCTGCAAGTGTTAATTTCAGGTTCATCACATTTTCCTACGACAGGAGATTTAATGACCGGAATTTTATTGCAGATATATTGCATTTTTATGACCAAAAAATGAATCACTCAAATGAAAAGGCATGAAAAAAGGCTGACCGAAGTCAACCTTTGATACTTTTAAAAGAATGTATTAAGCGCGTTCTAAAAGCACAGCAACCGCTGGAAGGGTTTTGCCCTCAACAAATTCAAGGAATGCACCACCACCCGTAGAGATATAACCGATCTTGTCTGCAACGTCGTATTTATCAATCGCAGCTAAAGTATCGCCACCACCTGCAATAGAGAAACCATCAGATTCTGCAATTGCTAAAGAGAGTGCTTTCGTACCTTCACCGAACTGATCTACTTCAAATACGCCAACAGGACCATTCCAGAGAATCGTTTTTGATGTTTTCAGGATTTCAGCAAATGCTTTCGCAGTTTCTGGACCCACATCCAAAATCATGTCGTTGTCTGCAACATCTTCCACTTTTTTTACTACAGCTTTAGCCGCAGCCAATGAACCGAGGAAATCATCAAAGTTAATTTCAGCAGCATCTGCAACCACAACGTCAGTTGGAAGCGGTACAGAAACTTTTGCTGCGATCGCTTTTGCAGTATCGATCAAATCATTTTCGCAAAGTGATTTACCCACGTTGTAACCAGCCGCAGCCAGGAAGGTATTGGCAATACCGCCACCTACGATAATTTGATCGCAAATATCTGAAAGTGAAGTGAGTACATCAAGCTTAGTTGATACTTTAGAACCCGCAACAATCGCAACCATTGGTTTTTCAGGGGTTTTAAGTGCACGACCCAAAGCATCCAATTCTGCTGCAAGTAAAGGACCCGCAGCCGCTACTTTTGCAAAACGCGCCACGCCTTCAGTTGACGCTTCTGCACGGTGTGCAGTACCAAATGCATCCATCACAAATACATCGCAAAGCGCAGCATATTTTTGTGCAAGTTCAGGGTTGTTTTTCTTTTCCCCAACATTGAAACGGCAGTTTTCAAGAAGTACCACTTGACCAGCTGCAACTTCAACACCATCTAAATAATCAGTGAAAAGTTTGACTTCCTGGCCCAAAGCTTCAGTTAAGTACGCTGCAACTGGCGCCAAAGATTGTTCAGGTTTTGGCTCACCTTCAACTGGACGACCAAGGTGTGAATAAACCATGACTGCTGCACCTTTTTCCAAAGCCGCTTTAATGGTTGGCAATGCTGCGCGTAAACGTGCATCACTGGTAATTACACCGTTTTTAACAGGAACGTTTAAATCTTCACGAATTAGTACACGCTTACCTGCCAAATCCAGGTCAGTCATACGCTGAAAGTTCATGTATAGCTCACTTTATAGATATAAAAAACGCCCCGATTTTAAATGATTATGTAGAAAAAGGTTAGCATCTTTTGCAGAAAAGCTGTCGAAAGGCAAAGTTTTGATTATTATAGTCAAAAGCCACATCATGATTTAGAGCTTATGTCTATTCACCCAGATCCAAATATCAATCGTTTAAATGTTTTAGGCGAACCCTTGGCAAGCTGTTGCTACTCTCCTATTACCGGTTATTTTCGTAACGGCTTTTGTCATACGGCGACCACAGATCTAGGTCAGCATACGATGTGTGCACAAATGACCGCTGAGTTTCTTAATTTTTCGCAAAAAGTAGGTAATGACCTGATCACACCTCTTCCAGAAGTCGATTTCCCAGGTCTAGAACCGGGTGATTTCTGGTGCATTTGTGTAACCCGTTGGGTTGAAGCATATCAGGCTGGTATTGCTCCGCCTATTAAAATACAAGCTTGCCATCAAGCTGTGCTCTCATATGTTCCGCTTGATGTGCTCATGGAATATGCAGTGTAATGAATACTCCCAACATTATTTTGGCTTCAAGCAGTCAAACCCGTAAAGAGCTGATGAATCGTCTCCGTATCGACTATCAGAGCTTGGTACCAGATATCGATGAATCCCCACGGGGCGAAGACCATGCAGATGAACTGGCGAAACGGCTGGCTTTTGAAAAGGCCAACGTTATTGCCGAACAATATCCCGATGCTATTGTGATTGGTTCCGATCAGGTGGCGTGGCGTGAAGGGGCACCCGATATTTTTATTGGCAAACCGTTAACTGTGGAAAAAGCCATCAAACAGTTACAGGCCAATTCGGACAAAATCGTTTATTTCAGTACCGCCCTCAGCGTACAGCAAAAATCGACGGGATTTGAACAGACTCTGGTTGAACATTATAAAGTGAAATTCCGCAAACTGGGTTTGTCCGAAATTGAACGTTATATTGAAGTCGATCAACCTTTAATGTGTGCAGGCAGTTTTAAGTGTGAAAGTCTCGGCATTAGTCTGTTTGAACAGATGACCGGGCAAGATCAAACCACTTTGATGGGTATGCCGATGATTCAGCTTTGTCATATCCTGCGTCAGTTGAATGTGTTAGTACCCTAGCTCAAATTCTGCTTAAGCCAATCCTTCCATGTTGAATGGTTGGCTTATTTGAGGGTTCCACCCTCCTTGTTCAAGCTTTTCCTGTCCATGATTCATGGCTAGCATTGCGCTATTATCAATTTCAAAACTTCCCACACTACTTCACTCCCATAACGCAGACTAAGGAATCTCCCCCAACTGATTTACAACTTGCTCTCACCTGCAACTCCATAGACAATAAGCATAAATTTATAGGTGCTTTATCTTATGTCCCAGCCTCTAGACGTGCTTGGCGGAATTACCGCCGAACAATTCCTTGCCGAATACTGGCAAAAAAAACCATTACTGGTTCGTAACGCTCTCCCTGAAATTGCAGGCCTTTTAGAACCTCATGATGTTATGGAACTGGCGCTAGATGAAAATGTCACTGCCCGCTTAATCAAGCAAAAAGATAAAGACCCAAATCAATGGTCAGTGAAGTCTTCACCTTTGATTAAAGCAGACTTTCAGAAGATGCCTAAGCTTTGGACTCTACTGGTTCAGGCCGTAGACCATTATTCATTTGATCTCGCTGAACTGTGGAAGAAATTTCCCTTCATTCCGCTGTGGCGTCGTGATGACATCATGGTGTCTTATGCGCCTAAAGGTGGATCTGTCGGCAAGCACTTCGATTTTTATGACGTGTTCCTGGTACAAGGTTATGGTCATCGCCGCTGGCAATTGGGACAAATGTGTGATGCAGATACTGACTTCGTTGCAGGACAACCTTTAAAATTACTTCCTGACATGGACGTGAATTTTGATGAGGTGCTTGCTCCCGGTGATCTACTATATGTACCGCCTGGTTTATCACACTACGGCGTAGCGGAAGATGACTGCCTGACTTTTTCTTTCGGTTTCCGCATGCCGAACGTGGCAGAAATGATGGATCGCGTCAGTGACAAATTCGCAGACGATCAGTTGCTTAAAAATCCATTAAAAGACATTCTGCGTGACAAGATCAGCCCGATTGGTCAAATTACCCAAAATGAGCTGGAGTATTTAAAAACTGAACTTTTGGCACAATTGCAAAATCCAGCTGTACTTGAGGATGCCCTGATGAGCCTGATGTCAGAAGCGAAATATCCGGAAAATATTCCAGAGGCGGAAGCCATTGGTACAGGTGATCTGGAAGAAGCTTTGGATCAGGGCTATTCACTCATGCTCGAGCCGGCATCTCGCCTGCTTTATACTGAAGCTGAAGGTGAGTTGCTATTTTGGGCAAATGGTGAAGGCATTTGTATCTCCGAAGTTTTTGCCCCAATTTTAAAACAATTGGCTGACGGCGGTTCGGTATTACTCGATGACAATTTATATGATCCAGATATTCTCGAAGACATTGTGAATTTGCTCAATGAATCTATTCTGATGCTGTTGCCTGCAGAAGATGAAGAATAAATAAAGCTACAAAATGGGGAAAATAATATTTTCCCCATTTTTATATTTTAAAAAATTTATATTTATTTCTTCTCAAGATCAGCAGAAAAAATAATTCACTCATTTTAATTTCTTCCAATTTTATAAAATGATGAAATAGCAACCGACATTTAAAAAGCAAAAAAAATTTAATTGCTTATTTCAGCTGAACAATCGCCTGAATGATGGTGCAACCCGGTTCAGAAGATAATTTAAACTCGCCGCCCATACGCTCCAAACGCATTTTCATACTGCGCATGCCAATACTTAATCCCTGTTGCACTACACTATCTGCATCAAAACCGACACCGTCATCTTCTATACTCAAAATAAACTGGTTTTCTCGAATATAGACCATCGCTATTTTTACCTGCCTGGCCTGACTATGTTTAATAATATTGATCAGGCTTTCTTCCAGTACCCGAATCAAGGTGAGACACTGTAAAGCACTCGGCACGGCTTGCCATTCCTGCGGAAAAATCCATTTAGAACGAATATCCAGTTCATCCATAAGCTGACTAAAACGATGCCTAACGGGTGCCACCCACAGTATGGGATTAACTGGAATTTTATTATCTGCAGATGAACCACTATCGATAATTTGCCTAAGGTCATCTCTTAGTAATTTAAGCATCGATAAAAATTGCTTGTTGGAAATATCATGCGTACTTTGATCCACTAAAATCATCGAGCGAACCAATGATGCGCCCAAACCATCATGTAAATCATGGGATAAATTGATTCTTTCTTGTAGCTTGACATTTTTAAGCTCTAATTGATGTTTTTCATTCAAACTGGAGCTTAAATCATTACTGACCTGCTGAACTTTCATTTCTAGCTGGGCATTAAATGTTTCAATTTTTTTAACATTACGTGCCAATCTTGAACCTAATATAATTACCATAAAAAAGGTGATAATCGGTCCGGTATAGGGAGATAATGGTCGAACATCCTTTACAACCACCTCTCCCGATAATAATAAAAGGTCGAATATCATAAAAATGACAATAGCGCTTAGGCAAATGGCTAAAAAGATATAATCTGTTCTTTTAGATTGAATTGCGTAATAACAGGCATATAGATAACCGATAATAAACAGTCCAACATAGATTAAAAATATCAGCGCAAAAACCCAATAAGCTGACTGCTGCGGGGTTAGAAAAATACCTGCAATAATCAGTCCCGTAATTCCCCAAACAACTGTCTCAACTTTAATAAAGCGCTTTTGGATAAACCTGAATGAATAAATACAGAAACTTACAACATAAAGAATAAAAAAAGCCAAATTGGCCTGTGCTGCAATTAGTGTATTTGGATAGGGAAATGTTTCTGTAGTCAACATATTGGAAATAAATAGCACCCATAACAAGGAACTTAAGGCAAACCATCCAAAAGTAGTTTCTTTTCGCCGCGATAACCAGATAACAAAACAGATCACCCCAAACGTAATGGATAAAATAAGATTAATTTGAAATAAAGTTCTGCGATTCCATATCTGACTTTGATATGACTCGTAATTGTTTTGTACATTATTAAAAGCAATCTGACCAATACCCGAAGACTGGAAAGCAAAGCCATTCACATAAATTAAAATTTCATTTTCGCCGCTGTTTAATCCCGATATTGGTAAAATCCAGTAACGCGGCATATTCCAGCTTTTTGACAGTGGTTCTTGTAAATGCTTATCTCTCCAGAGTAAATCACCATTCAAAAAGACTGCGCCGGCAGAATTAATATAATCAATTGAAAAAGCAATCGGCTCGGCAAGTCTAGCCTGATTCTGACAGGACCAGCTCCATTGAATTTTGTACCACGCTGCTCCGTTATAATTTTTCCAGCGTTTTTGCCACTGATCGGGTAAATTTACAGACTCCCAGCCCTGTCGGGGTAAAACTGTGACTGAACTGGTTTTGACAGTATCAATAGAATGAATGTGTACTGCACATTGTGCATTAATATTTTCAATTATTTCGGCAGAACTGACTTGACTCAGCAGGCTAAGAACAAGAATAAAAAAATAATGCACAATCAATGACTTCATAGAATCCCTAAGGATCTTGCTGCACTCACGGCCTTTGTTCTTTTGGTCACCGACAATTTACGGTATATGTGCTTGATATGACTTTCAACAGTATATTTAGAAACAAACAATTGTTCAGCGATTTCCCGGTTACTCATTCCTTGAGCGACCAGATTTAGAATCTCAGTTTCCCGGCTGGTTAACAGCTCCATATCTGCATCTATGATTTTCTGATCAGCTACTGCCGGTATAACCGCAGCTGATATCTGTTTCAAAATTTCTTGAGCAATAAAAGGGTCTATCGGCGCACCGCCACGTAAAATGCTACGAATGGATAACTTAACTTCAACATCATCACGTTCTTTCAGAACATAACCTGTCGCGCCTGCCTTGATTGCTGAAAATAAACTTTCCTGAGTACTCCAAGCCGATATCACCAAGATCATGGCATTGCTATCCTGTGCATGAAGCTTTTCAATCAGCTCTATGCCGTTACCGTCAGGCAGTCCCAAATCAACCAAAGCCAAAGAAACAGGTTGCTGCTCTATTTCTACAAAAGCCTGTTGCAAGTTTTTAGCAAAAATCAGCATATCTTTGCTATAGCCCAGTTCTGCCAATATCTTTTTTAATCGTTCTTGAATCAGCCCTTCATCTTCAACAATTAAAACTGGAACGGGTAAAATCGTTGCTAATTCTGACACACAGCACCCCCTATTATAACCGCCTACTATAGCGAAAAATACAAGCTAAACAATATCCCTAAAATCAGGTAATTTAATAACTTTTATATTAATAAACGATCAATTTTATTTACTATTACATTGTAATCAGCCAGTGTTAAGACCATAAAATACAAATTTTAAAGTTTCAATCGATGATTTAGCCATCAGTTATCCATTCAATATTCTGACTATCATACCAGGGTATAACTTACTTTAGTTTTTGCTTAAATTAATCAGATATAGGCCAAAAAAAACCGCTGTTTTAGCAGTTTCTTACTTCGGATGAGATTAGTGACCATATTGCTGGTTTAAGTATTTCACAATCTGTGCAGACTCAAACATTTTCACTCCGGTATTTGGATCAATTAAATAAGGAACCTGAATATCTCGCCCCATAATTTCAACGGTCTTTTCACGTTTACCACCCGCTAAGGGTTGATATTTTCCAGGTTTTAAACGCAATATTGCCGGCCCCATATCCTGCCAGCGCTCTTTAGCCACGTTATGATAAATATAAGGTAGCTCAAGCTCAGTTAACATTGCTCGTACCACACGGGTAAAAGGACTGGCTTCAAAACCCCATAACTCCAAAAGTTGCTCTGGTGCTGCACGATCTTTAATTTTCCGGTTAATCCAGACGCCGCATGCACCATTCACGATGGTGCCAGCTAAAGCCACGACAGGGATTTTGGGATAATGGGCAAATTTTTTCGGTGTGGTTCCCGTTCGGCCATAATGTTTAAATAAATGATTAATAATGGCTTGTGATTCATATATTTCTGTACCGGTATTTTCATCTACGAAAAATGGAAACTGTTTTTTTCCACCTTTTTCTTTGACAATTTTCCGGTATTTCTGGCCACCCTTAGGGCAAGGATAAACCTCATAATCCAGATTTAACAAGGTTAAAACCTCACGCACACGGCGACAAAATGGCGAACCCTCAAACTCATAAAGTTTCAGTGATTTTTCAGGCTGCTTGGGAAAAGCTGTACCGCTCACACCTCGTCCGCCTTCAGTCAAAGATGAAGCCAGCGCTTGTATCACTTTAATTTGATGATTCACCATTTTTATCCTTGTATCTCTGTCTTTATAAATCGACTAATTTTTCTTTTGCCACCACAATGCCGTTGTTATCGGCATAGATATAATCGCCAGAACTGACGCTTACACCACCAAAATACAAAGTTAAATCCACTTCGCCTATGCCTTTGCGATTACTTTTTTGCGGAATTGCAGCCAACGCATGTACACCCAGGTCCAGTTCGGCAATCGCATCGACATCACGTACACACCCGTAAATAATTACCCCATTCCAGTGATTTTTCACCGCTGATTCAGCAATCATATCGCCCATCAAGGCACAGCGCATAGATGCTCCACCATCCACCACAAGCACTTTACCAGTACCATCGGTTGCGAGCAGTTCTTTGACACGTGAATTATCTTCAAAACACTTTACAGTGACTGCCTGACCACCAAAACTTTTACGTGCACCATAGCTTTTAAAGAATTTTCCATCCATTGATGGGGTGACCACCTGAATTTCTTTTTCTGGATTGTCATCAAGTAAGTCACAGGTTACGAATGCTGGATTAGACACTTTTTATTTCCCTCGTTTGAAATTTTGTATGCGTAAATTATCATAAATTTCAAACTTTTCAGTCTGAGTTTGTGCAGCCTCGACCATAGTATGAGCTACTTGTACTGCTGTCACGGGCTTATATTTAAATGTATCAGGAACCCAATGCGAGAATTTTTGATACAATTTTTGCGCCATATCTTCTAAGGTGCGTTGTTCTGGTCGTTCACCGATTAATAGTGATGGGCGCAGAACAGATACATATTCCAGATTTAAGCCTTGGATATGCTGTTCCAGTTCACCTTTGACTTTATTGTAAAAAATTCTGGATTGTGCGTTTGCGCCCATGGTACTAATTAATAAATAGTGGGTCTGGGTCGATTCAAATAAATCAGCAAAATGTGCATTGATTTCATAATCAATATTATAAAAATTCTGTTTTGAACCGGCTTTTTTTAGTGTCGTGCCTAAACAGCTGAAGGCATGACTATAACCATTTACATCTTCATCGTTCAGTAACAGAAAATCCTGCAAGATAAATTGTTGTACTTTTTCCAGACTTTTAATCTGCTGATCTTCATGCCGAACCACAGCCGTTATTTTCTCACAGCTTTCAAGCTCATTGAGCTGTTTCAGCAATTCACGTCCCACTAGACCTGTTGCACCAATCACAATTACACTTTTAATTGATTTAGTCATTTTTTAATCGATCTCTATAGGTTTTACTAACGTAACAGTTTTTTTATACTTTTTATGCATCTAAAATGTTGCTGAATCAAGTCAAGACTTGACTTAACGCCATAGTTTAATCACAATATGGCACTTGTTTACGGGCTGGTGATAATTCTTCTGATGAAGGTTTTCAGTTGTAATTTCAGCCCGCCCAGACCAATCTAATTCAAGGAGTGCACGAGTGGCAAACTCTGCTCAAGCTAAAAAACGTGCTCGTCAAAACGTTAAAGCACGTAAACACAACGCAAGCTTACGTTCTATGGTTCGTACTTATCTTAAACGTACAGTAGCTGCAATCGCTGCTGGTGATTATGCTGCTGCTACAGAAGCATACAAAACTGCGGTTCCTGTAATTGACCGTATGGCTGATAAAGGTATCATCCATAAAAACAAAGCTGCTCGTCATAAGAGCCGTTTAAATGCACAAGTTAAAGCTTTAGCTAACTAAGTTGTTGCATTAAAAAAAGCCCTTTTAGGGCTTTTTTTACGTCTATAAAAAATTATTAGGTCTAAAAATAGCACCTTATAAAAACATAAGGCACTTCAAAACTTTTATTAAAAATTGTTTTTTAGGGTTACTTTATTCAGAAAGTAGTATCAAGATGACATTTTTTAAGAGCAATACTGTTTTATTTTATTTTTTCCAGGTTCTGAAACTCGCGAATCGACAACTCGTTCACTTGACCACGCCAAATCCATTTCAGTTTGGATTCTAAAAACACATCACCTTCAAACCAGACAAACAGGCCTTCCATCATTTTTGGCCAGTCTTCATGGCTAACGGTATTACGCCCAGAAATCACCGCAATAATGGCTGCCAAAATAGTATCGTGACTTACAGCCAGACTTAAACCAAAATGATCTTGCGGATGAGTGTTATAAATCAGCTCCAGCACATCGACTACACCAGTAATCGGATGTTTCATTCCAGGCAAGGCATTATTGACAAAACTGTTAATAAAACCCAAAGCACCTTGTTTCTGAAAATAAGGCCCCGCCTGTTTAATATCAAGCACAAAACTTCCCGGCTCAACCAGTAAACCTTGCTGGACAATTTCAATATGATGGGTATTTTGTACCAGCGTACTCGAATCGGCACCCTGTATCATTAAAGCAGCAGTATCGACACAGCGTTGAATCGGACTTGAAATACAGTGCTGGATGCTACGATCCGTATTATCAATTAAATAGTTACCCCATGCCTGGGCAAGCTCACGGCCTTGTTCAGTTAACTGCAAATCATAGCCTGCCAAACCCTGCCCTGTAACGACCTCGCGAATAGAATGGCGGGTAAACAGAGTGACAGGTGTTTTAGCATCAGGCAATAAATCAATCGCCTTCAGCATACTTATAGGGAGTAAATCTAACGCCATGAAGCAGCCAAAATTAAACATGGGTACATAGCATACTATAGCATGTTAATGCATCAGCTCAATGTATGTTCGCCATAAGTCCTAGGGCCTGGAATGCCAAATTTTTCATCTCGATATTACGAAATGCGATAAAACCACCATTCAGTAAACTCTCGCGCTGATTATATACAAAGGGTCTGCCTTTAAAATCTACCAGCCCGCCACCGATGCGTTCAATCAGGCATTGCCCTGCACTGGTATCCCACTCACTGGTCGGATGAAAGCGTGGGTAAATATCCACTTTACCTTCCAGCATCATGCAGAACTTATAGGCACTGCCCGCCCTAAACTCTACAATATCCACCTGCTGTTTCAGGATGTCCAGATATTCAGCATATTTAGGTTTGTTCTGACTACTTTGACTTAAACCGACCTGAACAGTTTCAGATGGCAGATCATCAACATATTGCAGCCATTGCCCCGTTGCAATTTCTAATTTTAAAGGCAGGCCATGTTTGGGACAAAAATATATCGTTTGTTCACCAGGGATGGCTAATACAGCGAAGGTGGTATGCACCCCCTCAACCAGACTCAAATTAATGGTAAATTCAGGACGTTTATGCAGAAATTCCTTGGTACCATCCAAAGGGTCAAGCAACCAGAATTTTTGCCATTGCTCACGCTCGGTATATTCACCTTCTTCAGACAACAACGAGATGTTCGGAAAAATTTTGTGTAATGCGGTCGTGATAAACTCATTAACCCGATAATCTGCCTGGGTTACGGGTGATTGATCATTTTTGTGCTCAACATCAAAAGTTTCACCTGCACAATAGGCTTGATATTCTGCTCGCAAAATTTCACATGCCTGTGTCACAATGGGAACTAACTGTAAAATCAGAGCATCTTGCGGTGCCGTAGTTGCATTAAACATAGATTACCTTCATATGCCGAATTCCTCAGAAAAACCCACCATCATCTTTGACATGGATGGTACGCTTCTCGATCTTGCTTATGATGATTTCATCTGGAATCATCAACTCCCTATTTGCTATGCAGAAAAGCATAACTGTACACTCGAACAAAGTACCCAAGCGCTATTTCAGTTTTACCAGCAATACAATCATACCTTAAATTGGTATTCCACACGCTTCTGGAGTGCAAAAGTAGGGGTTGATACATTGGCGCTGCAACAGGAATTTCAACACAAGGTAACTTTACGTCCAGGATGTATTGAACTGCTGGAATATCTTAAAGCTCATGGCTATGCCTGCTGGATTGCAACCAATGCCGATTGTGAAGGCCTGAAATTCAAACTTGAACAGACCCGGATTGCACATTACTTTGATGTCATAATCAGTAGTGAAGTGATTGGTCACGCCAAAGAAAACATCGAATTTTGGCAGAAACTCCATTCACTGCACCCCTTTCAGGTCGAACATACCTATTTTATTGATGACACTGAAAAAGTACTCAAAGGTGCAGAAAAATTTGGTATCCAGCATTTAATTACCATTGCCCAGCCCTCATCTCAAAAAGAAGTTAGGACCGAAAGTTCCTATCCCATTTTACAAGAGCTGACCGATTTAATGGTGATTTTAAAACAAGCTGAGGATCTGAAAAAATATGCCTAATTCTTCTCAACAGAACAATGTTGAAAGTATGCGTGTTGACAAATGGTTGTGGGCAGCACGTTTTTTTAAAACACGTTCAATATCCAAAGCTGCCATTGAAGGCGGTAAAGTTCATCATAACGGTGAACGGGTTAAAGTTTCCAAAGAAGTTCGTGTCGGTATGGAACTCACCATCCAGCAGGGTTTTGACCGTAAAACCGTTGTCATCAAGGCCTTATCCGCCGTTCGCGGTGCAGCACCGATTGCCCAGCAACTTTATGAAGAAACCGAAGTGAGTGTTGCAAGACGAGAGTTGATTGCCACCCAAAGAAAGTTGCATAATCTAGCCCGACCTGAACATCGGCCGAGTAAAAAAGATCGAAGACAAATCAGTAAATTCAAACAAGATAATGATCAGCAGTTCGATCAGCACTGGTCATATCATGATTAGAAGCTGTTGATATTTAAGCGTCACATTCTGTCGCATTCGACTGAATTGATATAGTACATAAGGAATGAATCTGTCACTATACTTGGGTGGAACACGTTTGAAAGCAACACATCCACTTAAGTGAATATTTTTGTGACATCGTTTTGAGGTTGTGAGATGGATGATAATAAAAGCAAGGCGCTGAATGCTGCCCTAAGCCAAATTGAAAAACAGTTTGGTAAAAATACAGTAATGCGCCTTGGTGATAATACTGTACAGGCCGTTGAAGCGGTCTCTACAGGCTCTTTAACCCTGGATATTGCTCTGGGTATTGGTGGTTTACCTAAAGGTCGTATCGTTGAAATTTACGGCCCTGAATCTTCAGGTAAAACCACCATGACTTTGCAAGCCATTGCAGAATGTCAAAAAGCGGGCGGTACATGTGCCTTCATTGATGCCGAACATGCTCTTGATCCGCAATATGCCCGCAAGTTAGGCGTAGACATCGACAATCTTTTGGTGTCACAACCGGACAATGGTGAACAGGCACTTGAAATTGCCGACATGCTGGTACGTTCTGGCGCCATTGACCTGATCGTGGTCGACTCCGTTGCAGCTCTAACCCCACGTGCGGAAATTGAAGGTGAAATGGGCGACTCGCACATGGGTCTGCAAGCCCGTTTAATGAGCCAGGCACTCCGTAAAATTACCGGTAATGCAAAACGCTCTAACTGTATGGTGATCTTCATTAACCAGATCCGTATGAAGATTGGCGTGATGTTTGGTAGCCCTGAAACCACAACGGGTGGTAATGCGCTTAAATTCTACGCTTCCGTACGCCTGGATATCCGCCGTATCGGTCAGGTGAAAGAAGGTGATGAAATCATCGGTTCGGAAACCCGCGTAAAAGTCGTGAAGAACAAGATGGCGCCTCCATTTAAAGAAGCGGTATTCCAGATTCTGTATGGTAAAGGTGTCAACCATTTAGGCGAATTGATTGACCTCGCCGTACAGCAAGAGATCATCCAAAAAGCTGGCGCATGGTATTCTTATCAGGGCGATAAAATTGGCCAAGGTAAAAACAACGTGATTCGCCATCTGGAAGAAAATCCACAAATTGCAGTGGAAGTGGAAAAACTGATTCGTGAACAGCTTCTCACCACAGGTACAACACCGGTAGAAGACAAGGATGAAGCTGAACCAGACTTTTTAGATGCTTAATTTCCAGCATAATAAAAGTTAAACTGTAAAACGCCCTACGGGGCGTTTTATATTTGATGTGATATAGACCCTTATGAGCAATCCCAAATTTCCTAATATGCTGGATTACGCAGCACTCAAGCAACAATTTGATGAGCCGCCTGGAGAATTGTCGACCTGTTCGATTCCGCCTAAAGAATCCGATGCTTTACACTTTGAAACTGACACCCAGCCCAAGCCTCAAGGCTTGACGGGCACACGCTTACGTTCCTACGCTTTTGCAGTATTGACACGTAAGGAATACTCAAAAGCGGATCTGATCGAGAAACTTGCACTTTATGCCGTGGATCGTGATGAAGTGCTAAAACTGGTGGATGAACTGGCGAGTGAAAATTATCAGAGTGATCAACGTGTAGCTGAAATGATGCTGTCAAGCCAGAAACGTAAAGGTAAAGGTCCAAACCGCATCAAGATGGCATTAAAATCAAAAAAAATTGATAGCAGTCTAATTCAAGATGAATTAAAAGAAACAGACTGGAATGAACAAGCCTATCAACTGAAAGTAAAAAAATTCGGTCTTGATGTCGAAAAAGAGCCAAAACTGAAAGCCAAACAAATACGCTTTTTGATGTATCGTGGATTTGAAATGGATGCGATTATGAAAGCGATTAGCCGAAGAGCAGAAGAAATATAAATAGCGGGAAGAAATAAAAATTATTATAAAACTGGTGGCAACCCTACCAGCAAGCCTTCGGCACATCATATTTCCACTACCGTTGCTACCTTCCGGTCCTGGCGGGGTTCGTGGAGTACAATTGCGAAGTAACCGGCAGGGCTACCATTGCAAGAACAGAGTATAGAGATTTTTAACTAACTTGCAAGTATTCCAAGCTGTTTTCCCGCAACATTACTTTTATTTGATTATTAAAAAAACAATATTGATTAAAAACAGCATTTTTGGATATTTTTTATCAGCACAATCAATTACTTTAAAACTATGACAAGATTGTAAACACATATTGCATTTCACGGGCCGGACGTTTTTAATGTCGTCATGTCTTTTAAATGGTCACACTTTAAAACCTCAGGTTTAGAAAGTACCAAAGAATACAAAATGGATGTTTTTTATGATGCTCAAACAGCATGCTTTATGTGTACTCACCTTGTTGGGTTCCACTTCACTTTATGCCAATGTCCCGATTGAATCACGCGGCTTGAGTCAAAATAACAGTATTGACCTCAGTGCTAACAATGTTGCCATTAATTCAGGTGCAACTGTTGCCAATGTGCCAACCAACCTAAATTGGCAAATCATACAAAAAAACCAGCAATTAGAAAATGACATTCGTGCATTACGCGGCAAAATTGAAGAACAGGACAACGAAATTGAAAAACTTAAACATGAACTGACCAATCGCTATACTGACCTAGACCAACGTCTGGAACTTCTGCAACAGAAAGTAGACCCAGAAAGTGCAGCTCCAGAGGAGGATAACCAACAGGATACTTCTCCCAGCAGCTCAAACAGCCAAGCCACAGTAGCATCTCATACATCCGCTAAAGAAGTGGCTCCAGCAACAGCCAAGCAAGCAGTTCCCGCCAATGCTCAGCCCTCTTCAACTGAACTTGATAAAGCAGCCTATACTGTAGCGCTGGATGCTTATAAACAAGGCGGTGCAAAAAAAGCCATTGCTCCTATGCAAAACTTTATCAAGAACAATCCCAATAGTATCTACATTAGTAATGCCTATTTCTGGCTGGCTGAATTTAATCTGGCCGTGGAACCGACCAATTATGCAGAAGCTAAAAAGAACTATAATATCGTGGTCAATCAATACCCCAATTCTGCCAAGGCATCACGTTCCCTATATCAACTCTACAATATAGCCAAAGATGTCGATCACAATATGACTCTCGCCAACCAGTTAAAAATAAAACTACAAAAAAATTATCCCAAATCTGAAGAAGCTGGATATCTGAAGAAATAAAAGACAAAAAAAGACACCTTAATAGGTGTCTTTTTTATAGCAGTATATTCGATTAACGAACAATACCACGCTTGGATTGCTCTAATGAATCAATCAATAACTGTACTTCAGGAGCTTCAGGCAACAGGTCGGTACGAATCTGCTGTATGGCCTGCTCAGTGGTTAAAGCTTCTTTATAAATCAATTTAAAGGCTTGACGTAAGGCCTGGATCACATCTTTAGACCAACCCTTACGACGCATACCTTCAACATTCATGGCAAAGGCATGCGCTGGATTACCTGAAACCATAACATAAGCAGGTACATCTTTTAAGATTAACGAAGCACCACCGATCATGCTGTAAGAATCAATTTTGCAGAATTGATGAATACCTGAGTTTCCACCCACAACCACATAATCGCCAACCTGAACATGTCCGGCAACACCAACATTATTGGCAAAAATATTATGATCGCCCACCACACAGTCATGTGCAATATGTGTATTGACCATCAATAAATTATGACTACCGATTTTGGTAAGACCTTGATCTTGAACCGTACCACGATGCAAGCTGCAATGCTCACGAATAGAGTTATGATCACCAATTTCAAGCCAGGTCTCTTCGCCAGCATATTTTAAATCCTGACAAACTTCACCCACACTCGCGAACTGGAATATTTCGTTGTTTTTCCCAATACGAGTATAACCACCAACCACTACATGTGCATGTAGCTTGGTGCCCTCACCAATGGTGACCTGTGGCCCAATAATACAATAAGGGCCAATTTGTACATCTGCAGCAATGACTGCAGATGAGTCTATAATGGCGGTTGGGTGAATTAAATCGTTATTACTCATGCCTGCTCTATTTTCTGATGCGAAACCGTAATTTCCGCGGTTGTTGCTACAACGCCATCCACTGTGGCGATACAATTATATTTGTAAATTCCACGTTTGTGCATAACCAATTCTGATTTTAATACCAATTGGTCACCAGCAACGACCTGTTTTTTAAAACGGACTTTTTCAACACCCGCAAAAAGGAACAATGATCCTGGACCAGGTTTTTCATTATTCATGATAAAACCAAGTATACCAGAGACTTGAGCTAATGCCTCAACAATCAAAACGCCTGGCATAATCGGGTAGCCCGGGAAGTGCCCCTGTAAAAACTCTTCATTGATTGAAACATTCTTATAGCCCACAATGCCATTGTCAGTCACATCTACAATGCGATCGACCAATAAGAATGGATAGCGGTGAGGTAAATATTCACGAATTTGTTGAATGTGCATTGGCAATTCAGGTTTCGTAAATGCAGGAGTATTCGACTCAGTCATCATATCTATTTACGCTTAAAAGTTGATTCAAGGGACTCGATTTGAGCCTGTATATGATCAAGCCGTTTAAGTAACTGGGTCAATGGCACATCTGCTAATTGTTTAAAGCGTACTGCAGCCCGTTTCCAGTGCAAACTTTCCAGCATTGGTGTACCAGAAGAATAGCTCCCTGCCTCAGAAATACTTTTTGTGACCATTGACATACCGGTAATTGTGACATTGTCGGCAATATTAATGTGACCTACCACCCCCACTGCTCCAGCCAGTACACAGTTTTTGCCAATTGTTGTGCTACCTGCTATACCACATTTCGCAGCAAGTGCTGTATTTGCACCAATTTTTACGTTATGGGCAATTTGCACAAGGTTATCAATAATGACACCATCTTCCAGAATAGTATCATCGAGTGCACCACGGTCAATGCTGCAATTTGATCCAATTCTGACGTCATTTCCGATTTTAACTGAACCCAATTGTGCAATACGATGCCATTTACCTTGGTAAGGAGCAAAACCAAAGCCTTCTCCCCCAATCACGGTATTGGCATGAATACGGACACGATCCCCAATTTTTGTGTCACCCGTTAATGTGACATGTGAATCGATAAAGCATTGCTGACCAATTTCGACATCATCATCAATTTTAACGTGTGACTGAATGACGGTGTCATCACCCACCACACAATGCTCACCAATAACAACATAATGTCCAATATAGGCACTATCGGCAATTATGGCAGAAGGATGAATTTGTGCTGTACTTTCTATCCCCTGATGCCGATTTTTCTTTTCAAATACATGCGTCAGAATGGCAAAAGCCAGATAAGGATTATCGACTACAATAAAATTATTGTGTGTATCTAACTGATTTTTTAGAGAGGAAGTAACGATCAACGCACCCGCTTTTGAAGCGCGTGCCTGATCCAGATATTTATCAGCATTTACAAATGCAATATGTTTCGCTTGAGCTGCATCCAAGCTGGCCAATCCTTCTAATATTAAATCAGATTGACCTACGTACTCACCCTGTACCAGATGGGCAAGATCTTCTAAGCGAAATTGTCTAGGATTCATTGATTACTTAATAACGTTAACCTTTTGAATCATTTTATCAGTTAAATCATATTTAGAGTCATAAGCAAGTGCGGAATTTTTATTCAAAACAATATCCAAGTTATTTTCTTTACGTAATTGTTCTGCCACTTGCTTGACTCGAGCTCCTAAAGTTTTGTTCATCATCTGAATCGTAGACTGAACGGTTGACTGTACACTTTGCTGCAGCGTATTAAACTCTTTTAGCTGAGTCTGAAATTGCACAGACATTTTTTGCTTTTCAGCATCAGATAAATTAGGCGTTTGCTGAGCGCGTTGCTGTAGAGCTTCCAGTTCTTTAGCCAACTGTTCCAGTTTAGTGGTTTTCGGCTTAACTTTTTGCTGCAAAGAAACATTCTGCTCTTTTAAATAAGTGCTATTTTCTACCACTTTTTCCAGATCAACCACCCCATAACCAGCGGCATGTACCATCGACATACTCGCCAAACCAACAAAAACCAGGCTCATTAATATTTTCTTCATACACATATCCTCTTTAAACCCATTGAGGGTCGCACTTAGAAAGTACGACCAATCTCAAACTGGATATTTTTAGTCTTATCACCGTCTTTTTCATTTAACGGGTAAGCATAACTGAGAGATAACGGTCCAATCATGGTAATCCAGGTAAAACCAGCACCTACGCTATAACGCATATTTCCAGCATCAAAACCAAACTTATCATTACAAGCCTGTTTATCTGCTTCAGAAAAAAGAACATTACATTGTGTATCAAATACCTGTGCACCTTCAGCAAACAGTACTGGACGAACCTGACGCGTCCAATCGCCTTTAAACGGTAATGGTAAAGCCAGTTCGGTACCAAATTGCACCAAAGCATTACCGCCCACTTGTTCTGGATCTGGATCTGGATCACCTGTATTGCTATAGGTTACACCCGGATACTTTGGTCCCAAAGTACTGTTGTCATAGCCACGTACTGAACCAAAGCCACCAGCATAGAAGTTTTTATAGAATGGCAAGTCGTTACCATAACCCAACTTACCATAACCACGCAGTACAAAACCCTTACCTAAAGGCTGGAAGGCTTGCGCATCATAGGTGATTTTTTGATATTCCACATCACTACCTGGTAATGCAATTTCTGCGTTAACGCGATGTGACATACCATTGGTTGGGAATACTGGACGGTTTAACGTATTATATGACCAGCCCAAATTTAAATTATAAGTGAGGAAATCACCTTTGTATTCGACACCTAATGGCTGTGTCTCACTTGTACAAGCACCTGTTATAGGATCTGTTGCTAAACAATAAGTACGTGTCCCTGTTGTCTTACCGTCATTCGCCAATAAATAATCCCGTACATAAGTAGATACATACGGACCAGTAGTAACATCCGTCTGGTCAATATTTAAACCTGCACTCACACTCTGGTTTTCATCAATTGGATAACCGAAGTTGATACCACCACCAAAGCTGTCCGTTACATAGTTATTGACGTTATAGTTATTATCCAGCTTGGTTTTACGATAGTACATGTTATAACCGCGACGTACACCATCAATAGTGAAGTACGGATCGGTTACGCTTAAATTATAATAGTCTTGTGTTTCTGAACGTGACAAGTCAATTGATACCGCATTACCTGTACCCAGGAAGTTGGTTTGACTTAAACCGGCCTGGAAGGTCACACCACCACTTTGCGAGAACCCGACTGCCAGTGTACTGGTACCTGAATGCTGTTCCTCAACATTCACGTTCAGATCCACCTGGTCAGGTACATTCGGAATACGTGCCGGTTTAATCTCAACTGTTTTAAAGAAACCTGTACGTTCGAGACGAACTTTAGATAAATCAATTTTTTCATTGCTGGCTAATGCACCTTCCATCTGGCGCATTTCACGACGTAATACTTCATCGGCAGTTTTGGTATTACCGGTAAAATTAATACGACGTACAGTAACTTGCTGACCTGGATTAATATAATAATTTAAATCAACTAGTTTGGTTTCTTTATTAATTTCAGGAACGACATTCACTTCAGCATAGTAATAACCGGCATTACCATACTTACGCAGTAAAAGCTGCTTGACTGCATTGACTTTTTCTTGAGAATAAATCTCGCCATCTTTATAAATTTGCAGTGCTTTTAATTCTTCAGGTTTATAAAGTGCGTCACCCAAGAACTTGCTTTGACCGAATTTAAATTGCTCGCCTTCTTCTACCGCAACTTCGACAAAGATATTTTTTTTATCTTCACTCAAGTTCAAACTTGAGTTGGTGATATTGAAATTGATATAACCCTTGTTTAAATATAAAGCACGTAAAGCTTCAAGGCTGGCAGCCATCTTTTCACGTGCATAGCGATCGTTACGGGTAACAATCGAACTCCATGTACTTTCTTTAACAGCAAAAGCCTGCTTGATATCGCTTTCTTTAAAAACGGTATTGCCAATAATATTGATATCAACAACTTTAGCTGCCTTACCTTCAACAAAGTCAACGGTTAAATCAACACGGTTATTCGGTTTGGCAGTCGTGATTACCTTAACATCGGCATCATAACGACCTTGCTGCATATACTGCTGTTCAAGTTCAGTTTCAATGGTTTGCAAAGCAGATTTTTTCAAAACCTCGCCTTCTGCAATCCCCATTTTTTTCAGCCCTTCTTCCAGGGCTTCTTTGGGAATCAGTTTATTTCCCTTAAACTCAACCTTGGAAATAACCGGGCGTTCTACCACGCTAAAAACAAGCGTATCTGCTTGTTGAGATGCCTTGATATCATCAAACAGGCCAGTGGCATACAAGGCACGAATCGCATTTGCAATGGTCGCATCATTAACCCGATCGCCAGCATTGACAGGCAACACTCCATAAACATTTTCTGGCGTTAAGCGAACAAGTCCATCAATTTTGATATCGCGAACAATGAATTCATCTGCTGCATATACTTGTTGTACTGCTGCCATTGCACTAACGAGTGCCAAAGGCATAAATAAATGTGTGTGCTGCATGCCAGTCTTTTCCGATGTTAATTTATTACATATTTACGTTGTTATAAACGCATGAAGTCATTGAATAGTGCAAGGAGCATCATGCTACCGAGCAGTACCATACCAATTTTTAAACCAAACAATTGTATTTGTTCAGAAACAGGTTTACCACGAATTAGCTCAATAACATAGTAAACCAAGTGTCCACCATCAAGCATTGGTATAGGCAATAAATTTAAAATACCTAAACTCACGCTCATTAAGGCCATAAATGAGATAAAGGTTTGCCAACCCATTTCCGCACTTTGCCCTGCTACCTTGGCAATGGTGATCGGTCCAGATAAATTATCCAGCCCAATTAAACCACGAACCATCTTAACCATCGAGTTCAAAATCATACCTGAAATTTGGCCCGTTTTATCAATAGCCATCACCAGTGCTTCAGTCGGACTATATTGAATGGTTTGCTTATATTCTTCGGGAATGGTTATTTTTCCAGGGGTACTTTGTACACCAAGCATACCTGAAACATTACCCATGCTGTCACGCTTGGCTTGTGGCATCACCTGTAAATGTAGCAGTTGATTTTGACGTAATACATCTATTTTTAATAATTTTTCTGGAGAAGCCTGAACAACTTGAACAACATCGAACCAGTCATTCATTTTCACACCATCAATGGCCACAATTTTGTCGCCTTCTTTCATCCCCTGACGAATAGCTGCACCACCTTCACTCAGCTTGCTGACCACGGGAGCAATATATGGACGGTATGGCATAAAGCCCAAACTGTCCAATGCAGACTGGTCTTGATTTTTTAAGAAGTTCTGGATAGGCAAGTAAAAGGTTTGTAACTGACCGTGACGGTCTGCCTGAATTTCAATAGAACCGGTTTCACCAACACGATCCACCAAAGCAAAATTTAACTTTTCCCAAGTTGTGACTTGCGTTCCATCGACTGTTGTAATTTTGTCACCAACCTGCATTTGAGCTGTAGCTGCCGGGGTATTTGGCAACACTTTACCCACACGGGTGTTCAATTGTTCTTGCGATGGAATAAACAAAACCCAGAACAATAAGACGGCAAAAACCAGATTGATTAACGGCCCGGCAGCAACAATTGCGATCCGTTTCCAGGGATGCTGACGGTTGAATGCCTTAGGTAAATCCTCTTCAGCAACGCTGCCTTCCCGTTCATCCAGCATTTTGACATAGCCACCTAACGGTAATGCTGAAAGCTGATATTGAATGCCCGATTTTTTAGAGGTCCACTTGACTAAGGTCGGCCCAAAGCCAATCGAATAAACTAAAACTTTAACACCCAGTTTACGCGCAACAATATAATGTCCAAACTCATGAATCGCAATGAGCGGTCCAAGAAGTAAAATTGCTGCCACAATCATAAACAAGGCACTCATTTTTTAGCTTCCTTTATTGATGACAATTTGCTGGGCAGCAGATCGAGCCATTCGATCGACTTGTAAAATACGCTCAATCGACTCTGCAGCGCCCCCTTCAACCTGATTTAAAGTCTGTTCGACTACCTGAGGAATTTCTGTAAAGCCAATGGCACTTTTCAAAAAGGCAGCAACAGCAATCTCATTGGCAGCATTTAGAATTGCAGGAGCTAAACCACCGCTCTGCATGGCTTGACGTGCAAGCTTTAATGCCGGAAAACGCAGTGTATCAGGTTCCTGAAAATCGAGTTGCTGATTGACAAAAAGGTCGAGTGCAGGCACATGGGTTTGAATACGCTCTGGCCATGCAAGTGCATGCGCGATTGGCGTACACATATCAGGATTGCCCATTTGTGCCAAAGTCGACCCATCCACATATTGAACCATAGAATGAATGATACTCTGTGGATGTACCACCACTGTTACAAACTGTTCTGAAATTGCAAAGAGATGGCAGGCTTCGATCAGCTCCAGTCCTTTATTCATTAAAGTTGCCGAATCAACTGAAATTTTCTGACCCATAGACCAGTTAGGATGCTTGCATGCCTGTGCAGGAGTCACATTTAGCAGTTGCTCCCGACTATGGTTTAAAAATGGACCACCCGATGCGGTGAGCAGAATGCGCGACACCCCCTGTTTAGGTTGCCCATTGCGCTCTGCCTGAAAATAACCGGCAGGCAAACATTGAAAAATCGCATTATGCTCAGAATCGACTGGAAGCAATTCAGCCTGATAATCACGTGCTGCCTGCATCATAAGATCACCCGACATCACCAGTGCTTCTTTGTTGGCCAGCAAGACACGCTTACCGGCTTTAACTGCAGCCAAGGTCGGCAATAAGCCCGCAGCACCTACAATAGCTGCCATAACCACATCGACATCTGCATGTTCAGCAACAGCAATCAAACCCGCTTCATCAGTCAGAATTTCAATATCTGTTAAAGAATGATCATGAAAATATTGCTGTAATTCTTTAACACGACTAGAAGGAACGACCACGACTTTTGGCCGATATTGTTTGCATATTGCAACGAGTTCTAAAATTCTGCTATGCGCCGTGACTGCAAAAACAGAATACTTTTCAGGATGCTGTTGCAGAATTTTTAAGGTACTTTGACCAATTGAACCCGTTACACCTAATATACAAACAGATTGTGACATCTATAAATCTACACCAATAAGTTTCAAAACATACATGCCTGCAGCAAAAATTGGAGCAGCAGCAAGCAATGAATCAATACGGTCAAGCACCCCACCATGTCCTGGCAGAATACGACCCGAGTCTTTAATTCCAGCACGACGTTTAATCATGGATTCAAACAGGTCGCCCAGAACTGAACTAAATACGGTAATCACAGATAAAATTAAAAACAAGATATGCTGTGCCAGAGTTAAATCCAAATAAAGGATTTCTACCGCTACCACAATCAGCATGGCAGTAAAAATACCACCATATAAACCCTCTACTGATTTATTTGGACTAACATCTGGAGCAAGTTTTTTCTTGCCCAGTTTACGCCCAACAAAATAAGCACCGCTATCTGCACCCCATACCAGTAAAAACAGGTACATGAGCCACCATGGCGAGCTATGCCATACAGAGAAAATTGCGGTGACTGCAGCAGAAACTAAAATAAATCCGATAATCTTTAAGCTGGAATTGTACCATCCATCATAGTTTGGATACGATTTAACCCAAAAAATACTGCAGATCCAGCAAATAATGGAAGCTGCCCAAAGTAGCAGAGCAATATCATTAAAATATAATGCTAAAGTTGCTAAAGCGGCAGTAGCAAATCCATAAACCCAAGCTAAGGGCTTAATAAGATTTTTATTCTTTCTTGGCATAAGCTTAAACCACTCATACCCTGCAACCCCTGCTGCAACAATCATCAGCATAAACATTGGATACTGAGACTGTGTAGCAAACATACAACTCAGTACAACTGCTACCAATACCAATGCGGTTATAATCCGCTCTAACATTTATTAATTCTCAAGTTTCTCTTGTTGGATTTGCTCTGAAGTTTTACCAAAACGACGTTCACGTCCAGCAAAGACCGCGAATGCATCATCTAATTCTTCTACAGTAAATTCAGGCCACAAGGTTGGGGTAAAATATAGCTCAGCATACGCAGCTTGCCAAAGTAAAAAATTTGACAAACGATAATCACCCCCTGTACGAATGAGTAAATCTACAGCAGGCAAATCGGCCATGCAGACATGTTGCCCAAAAAGCTCCACGTCAATATCTTCAACCGCAACTTTTTTCGCCAGCACATCTGCTGCAATCTGTTTTGCAGCCTGAGCCATATCCCACATACCACCATAACTGATAGCAATGGTTAAAGTCATGCTGTCGAACTTAGCAGTCCTTTGTTCGGCTTGCAACATTAACTCGCGCAAACGGTCGGACAAACGTGAACGGTCACCAATAAAACGTAAGGCAATATTGAATTTTTCCATCCGTGGCAATTGCTCATGAATAGTTTCTTCCAACAGTAGCATGAGCAAATCAACCTCAAACTGAGGGCGATTCCAGTTTTCACTGGAAAATGCAAAAACGGTTAGCGCTTGAATATGATTTTTTCTACAATGTTCAACAATCGGATCCAGGACATTTTTCCCTTCACGATGTCCAGCCCCTTTTTGCATTTGCTTTTTTTTTGCAAAACGATTGTTGCCATCCATGATGATGGCAACATGTTTTGGAAGAAGCATATTATCTTCTGATACGGTCATTCAATCTTAGACCTTCATCAATTCAGCTTCTTTAGCAGCCAGACGTTTTTCAACTTCAGCAACAAATTTATCAGTGATTTTCTGAATGTCATCACCTGCACGACGCTCATCATCTTCAGAAATTTCTTTTTCTTTCAATAATGCCTTGATGTCACCCAACACATCACGACGAATGTTACGAATGGCAACTTTGGCATTTTCAGCCTCATTACGTGCAACTTTCTGCATGTCACGACGTGTTTCTTCAGTCAGTGCCGCCATCGGTACACGAATCGCGTCAGCCGTAATTGGGTTCAAGCCCAAGTCTGATTCACGGATCGCTTTATCAATTGCAGAGACCATTGAACGTTCAAATGGCTGAACAAGCAATGTACGCGAGTCTTCAACCCCCACGTTCGCCACCTGGTTTAATGGCACATCCGAGCCATAGTAAGGAACCATAACACCGTTCAGGATGGATGGATGCGCGCGTCCTGTACGAACCTTGGCAAAACCATGCTCCAAAGACTCAAGCGTCTTGTTCATACGGTCTTCAGCGTCTTTTTTAAGATCGTTAATCATGTGATCTTCCTTACTTAATTCTAAGAGATGTAATAACTAAATAGCGTGTAGTATAAAGAGCTTTCAGGCTCACGTACATTAATTCGTAACGTGAGTACCCTCTTTTTCACCCATCACCACTGAAAGCAATGAACCAGCTTTGTTCATATCGAATACTTGAAGTGGCACGTTATGGTCACGACATAGGCAAATCGCGGTTAAATCCATCACACCTAATTTTTCATCAAGTACCTGATCGAAAGTCAGTGCTTCGTATTTCACAGCATCATCGTATTTGCTTGGGTCTTTATTATAAACACCATCCACTTTAGTTGCTTTTAGGATCAGGTTGGCTTCAATTTCGATACCACGTAAGCAGGCTGCTGTATCGGTAGTAAAGAACGGATTACCTGTACCGGCAACAAATACACAGACTTCGCCTTGAGTTAAATGACGAATCGCATCACGACTTGAATAAGATTCAACCACAGCACCAATTGGAAGTGCTGACATTAAGCGGGTTTTAATGTTACGGCGCACTAAAGCATCGCGTAATGCCAGACCATTCATTACCGTAGCCAACATACCCATCTGGTCACCAGTGACACGGCCAACCAGACCATCTTTTTGCAATTGGCTACCGCGGTACAGGTTACCACCGCCCACTACGATACCCACTTGTACGCCTAAACCGACCAAGTGCGCAATCGCCAGGGACATTTGATCAAGCACAGTGGCGTCAATACCCATATCTTTGTTTCCGGCAAGTGCTTCACCAGAAAGTTTCAATAAAATACGTGCATAACGGGGCTTTTTTGAGTCCAACATCAGGAAATCTCCAAATCTTCCAATATCTAAAATTTTATTCGTCTATTTTTATGACAGATCAAGCTGATTTAATGCGAATCAACTTTGCATATAAGTCATATTCATCGGCATCAGTAATTTCCACTTCCAGCAAATCACCCGCTTTAATCTGACTTTTATCAATATCTTCTACAAAGACATTACCATCAATTTCAGGCGCATCGGCATAAGAACGCGCAACCGCAACCGGGAATTCATCTTCCAGATCATCGACCAGCACAGTCATGGTTTGGCCAATACGTTTTTGCAGTTTGGCTGCAGAAATTTCCTGCTGCACTTGCATGAAACGTTCATAACGGTCTTGCTTGATTTCTTCCGGTACATGGCCTGGCAAATCGTTGGCAGTTGCACCTTCAACGGGTGAGTAAGTAAAGCAACCTACGCGATCAAGCTGAGCTTCTTTGAGCCATTCCAATAGCATTTGGAAGTCTTCTTCTGTTTCGCCAGGGAAACCCACCACAAAAGTTGAACGAATCACAAGATCCGGACATTTTTCACGCCACAATTTTAAACGCTCTAATGTATTTTCACTGTGCGCTGGACGTTTCATCAGTTTCAGAATTTTAGGGCTGGCATGCTGGAATGGAATATCCAGATAAGGTAGGATTTTACCTTGTGCCATCAAATCAATGACTGCATCCACATGCGGATATGGATAGACATAATGTAAACGTACCCAGATGCCTAATTGACCCAATGCTTCACACATATCGTAAAACTTGGTTTTAACCGGCTGGCCATTCCAGAAATCCAGTTTGTACTTGGTATCTACACCATAAGCGGAAGTATCCTGAGAAATCACCAGGACTTCTTTCACACCTGCACGCTTGAGTGCTGCTGCTTCTTCAAGTACAGAACCGACCGGACGTGATACCAGGTCACCGCGCATGCTTGGAATAATGCAGAAGGTACAACGATGGTTACAGCCTTCTGATATTTTTAGATAGGCATAATGTTTAGGGGTTAAACGAATACCCTGCTCCGGAACAAGGTCAATAAACGGATTATGTTTTGGTGGTTCAGGCACGTACTGGTGTACGGCTTCCATCACTTCTTGATATGCTGCAGCACCCGTCACTTTAAGGACATTGGGGTGCATCTGGCGAATTTTTTCTTCATCTTTACCCAAGCAGCCAGTCACAATCACACGACCATTTGCACTCATGGCTTCGCCAATTGCATCTAAAGATTCTTGTACTGCAGATTCAATAAAACCACAGGTATTAACAACTACTAAATCAGCACCATCGTAATCCGATGCTACATCATAACCTTCAGTCTTCAACTGAGTTAAAATTCGTTCGGAATCTACCAATGCCTTAGGACAACCTAAAGAAACAAAACCGACTTTGGGGGATTTCATGAATCTGCGCTCCACTATAATGCGCGTATTGTATGTCTTTTCCAATCATAAAAACAGGTGGAATCCCGACTCTTTGTATTACGCACCAAAATACGGCTATATTTTTAGCAAATAATTCAAACGCACCATTTTGGTTCACTAATAATTATATTTCTATTACTATGAAATTGGAATTCTGTTATCAAAAACAAAAAAGCACAGTTTTATAGCGGCAAAATTTATATTTACCCCCATGCTCAAAGTTGGCGTGCATTTTGCTTTATTTCGACCACGTTTAACTCGTTGAATGTCCCATAACAGGGAGAAATGAAAAGAAGTGCAGATGCCATTGCGCTATTTTAATACAGGATGCTTTCGCAAATGGATCAACCCGTCGCTATCGACTATCGCCTTTTAGTGGATAATTTAACCACTGCAGTTTTATTGGTCGACAGTAACCTGAATATTTTTTATTTGAATTCTTCTTGCGAATCCTTGTTCGACATCAGTTTACTGCGGGCGGCGGGACAGCCGGTGTTAAATTTGCTGCATATGCCGGATGATGAGTTCAATACTGAAGAAGCCTTGCTCAATACCTTTACAACCGGCCAACCCTATACCCGTCGCGAAGCCACCATTAGTGTCAATTTTAAAGATATTCATGTCGATTACACCGTATCTCTGATTAATTCACAGAAACCCTATCATCCGCTCCTCTTGATTGAGCTGAATCAAATTGACCGGATGCTGAAAATATCCAAAGAAGAAAACCTGATTCAGCAGCATCAGGTAGCACGACAACTGATTCGTGGTGTCGCCCATGAAATCAAAAACCCCTTAGGCGGCATTCGTGGTGCTACCCAATTACTGGCGCGCAGCCTGAATGACCCGCAATACAAAGAATTTACCGACATTATTATTAGTGAAGTAGACCGTTTGCGCAATCTGGCCGACACCATGCTCGGCTCCCGCCAGTTACCAAGTTATGAACTGGTCAATGTGCATGAGCCTCTGGAACGTGTACGTTCACTGATTACCAACCAGACCAAAAAGAAAATCAAAATTACCCGCGACTACGATCTGTCCTTGCCTGAAGTAATGGCAGATCGCGACCAGCTGATTCAGGTCATGCTCAATATCAGTGTCAATGCCGTACAGGCCATGATGGAAAACAGGGAATTCTTTGTTGATCATCAACCGGAACTGATTTTAAGAACCCGGATTCAGCGCCTGGTCACCATTAATGGGGTATTAAAACGTTCTGCAGTCCGTATTGATATTGAAGACAACGGTCCCGGCGTTCCGGAAGAAATTTTAGAATCGGTATTTTATCCACTGGTCACAGGACGTGCTAAAGGCACCGGACTGGGCCTGAGCATTGCACAGAATATTATGCACCAACATAACGGAATGATTGAATGCCAATCTATTCCAGGAAAAACAGTATTTAGCTTATATTTACCTTGGGAGTCTAACCATGTCGCGAAATAAAATATGGGTCATTGATGATGATCGTGCCATGCGCTGGGTTTTGGAAAAAACCTTCAAAGAAGAAGGCTTTGACGTGACCAGTTTTGAAGAGGCACAGTCTGCACTGGATCAGCTCAGCATAGATGCACCTGATGTTATTTTAACTGACATTCGTATGCCTGGCATCGATGGTCTGACTTTCCTGGGCAAAGTCAAAGGCACCCATCCTGATTTACCGGTTATTATCATGACCGCGCATTCAGATCTGGAATCTGCCGTATCCAGCTATCAAACCGGTGCTTTTGAATATCTGCCAAAACCCTTTGATATTGATGAAGCGCTGGCACTGGTCAACCGTGCCATCCTGCATATTGCCAAATTACAGCAGCAGGAATCTGCCAAAGTCACCCCGGCCATTCAATCGACTGAAATTATTGGTGAATCTCCTGCCATGCAGGAAGTGTTTCGCGCGATTGGCCGTTTATCCCAGTCACACATTACCGTATTGATCAATGGTGAATCGGGAACTGGTAAAGAGCTGGTCGCGCATGCGTTACACCGCCATTCTCCACGCAGCAGCAAACCTTTTATTGCTTTAAATATGGCAGCCATTCCTAAAGACCTGATTGAAACCGAACTTTTCGGTCATGAAAAAGGTGCTTTTACTGGTGCCAACTCACAGCGCCAAGGCCGTTTCGAGCAAGCCAATGGTGGCACCCTGTTTCTAGATGAAATTGGTGACATGCCATTTGAAACCCAAACCCGTTTACTGCGTGTTCTGGCAGATGGCGAGTTCTATCGTGTCGGTGGACATATCCCGGTTAAGGTCGATGTACGTATTGTTGCAGCAACCCATCAGGATCTGGAAAAACTGGTGCATGACGGACGCTTCCGTGAAGACTTGTATCACCGTCTAAATGTGATCCGTATTCATATTCCAAAACTGGCCCATCGTCGCGAAGACATTCCTATGCTGGCGCAGCACTTCTTGGCTCGCGCGGGTAAAGAATTGGGTGTCAATCCTAAAATCTTGCGCCCTGAAACCCAGGAATATATGCAACAGCTACCCTGGCAAGGCAACGTGCGTCAGTTAGAAAATACCTGTCGCTGGCTGACTGTCATGATTACCGGACGTGAAGTTTATCCTGAAGACCTGCCTTCAGAACTGAAACAGATTCCAATTCAGCGCTCAGCCGAAGATACACAACCACACAACACCTTTGACCGTATTTCCCTACATCATTGGGATGAGTTATTGGGTCAATGGGCCATCCAGAAACTGAAAAATGGTGAAATGAAGATTCTGGACATTGCCACACCAATGTTTGAACGCACGCTAATTACTGCCGCTTTGCAGCAAACCCGCGGGCGTAAACGTCATGCAGCTGAATTACTGGGCTGGGGACGCAATACCCTGACCCGAAAATTGAAAGAGCTGGGTATGGATACTGCCGATGATGATGTAGAAGAAGAAATCGAAAGCTAAACTTTTCTATCCATAAAAAAGCGCCTAAAGGCGCTTTTTTATTATTGTATTTTCACCTAGTAAATACTTACGCAGTAAAACCCACATAACGAAAATAGCCTTCAGCCCCCAGATCAGATTTAAAAATCAGATAATCGGGATACGTAGCTTGGATAATTTCGGCCCACATATTCACCTGGTCATCATGGGCATGCAGATCATCTACAGAGCGCAGCATGGTGTGTTCGAATTCATCCGTGATATATTCAAAGCCAATATCCATAGCGATAAACAAGACATGTTCACAGGGTTGTATATATTGTTCTTCAGCCCAATTGATCACGTGCTGCTGACAGTGTGGACATTGGATATTATCTGTGGCTTGAATATCGAGTTCGATCAGTTGATAGCTCATAACATTTTAAATTCAGTTTTCTATCCGGCTATATTAACAAACTCAAGTAAAGTGAATGCTTAAAATACTTAATAAAAAAAGGGAATCCTCAAGATTCCCCCTTTTTTCATAGCCTTATGCTTTTATTTATGTGCTGCTTTATAATGTGAGAGTGCAGTCACCGCTACTGCCGAGATAGCCACAGCAGGTAAACTGGCCATTAAAATCCCTGTTGTTCCCAAGCCGATCGCTAAAATTTTTCCTGTCAGTAACGGCCCAGTCATTGCACCTAATCGACCCAAAGAAATCGCACTACCCACGCCTGTGACTTTACCTGTACCCGAATAGAAAATCGGTGAAATGCCATACAGAATCGATTGTCCGCCTGTCGAGAAAATCCCGCCCATAAAGCCTGCCAAAACAAGTACTGGAATAGAGCTAGAGGTAAATAACAGTACAAGGGCAATAAATAAACCACTATAGATAATCACCGCCATTTGCCACAGTTTTAAACGGTCCAGCAAATAACCCAAAGCCAGAGTACCAATTACAGCACCTACCTGGAATACCAGCATCACCATAAAAGCCTGTGGTTTTTCCAAACCTTGTTCCATAAGCAAATTAGGTAACCAGCTAATCAAAATATAATTGATCATCAGGGTAAAGAAAAAACCCACCCAAAGCGGCATGGTATATTTATATTGCTGGTTTTTAAATAGCACCTCAACCATACCCGGAACAGCTTCATCTGCAGCTTGCTCAACAGCGATTTTCTTAGGCTTGTCTTTAAGAATAATCGCCATGAATGGCAGCAGAACTAAAGGGGTTAAGCCACCAATCAAAAATAGAGTATGCCAAGAAATATCTTTAAATAAGATAGCCAGGCCTGCAACAAAAATTGCGCCTACCGGTAATCCGCAATACATTAAGCTGTTCAGCTTGCCGCGATTGGCTTCAGTCGCCTCATCACCCACCACAGAAATCATGGTTGGCATCGCAGCACCCAAGCCTAAGCCGGTAAAAAAGCGCGCTGCATATAAAATTTCCATACTCGGCGCGATCGCAGTAAGCGACATAAATAGGCCGAAAATTGCAATTGAAAGCATTAAAACTTTCTTCTGACCCAAAAAGTCGGCAACACGTCCACCAAAGAACGCACCAAACAACATACCAAAAACACCCAAACTAAATACATAGCCCATTTGCACCTGGTCTAGAGCAAATGTTTCAGCAATTCCTTTTGCGGCAATACCGGGAGCCTGAAGATCAAAACCTTCAAAAAATGCGACCCAAAAACACAAAAATACTGTTAAGAATTTCTGCATTTTACCTGTTTGTATTTGTGCCATGATTGAACTCCGTCCATATTAAGCAAATTAGCCCACAGCAATTTGCTTCACTATTTTCAGATCAATCTGTTGAAATAAATACCACTACAATGGTCGGGTTTAATGTGCGCTACCTCAAAGAAAATCATTCAAATTAGACATAAAAGATTAAACAAATAGACATAATAGATCTTAATTTTATTTATTATTTCATATTTTCAAATACTTATAATTTTGGTAGTTATTTATGATCAAACCATAGTCAAAAGTAATAGTTTAAAATTAAATGATAAAAAGCCCGCATAGTGCGGGCTTTTTATCAACTTGACTCACATTGTATTAAGCAGTTTTTTTCGCCTGATTGTTCTTACGAATGGTAATCATCACAAGCTGAACAGCTGCAGGCGTTACACCCGGAATACGACCTGCTTGAGCAAGCGTTTCAGGACGAACATCTTTCAATTTAAGCGTAATTTCACGCGATAAACCTGAAACTACATCATAATCAAAGTCTGCTGGAATACGAGTTTCTTCCAGACGCTTCATTTGCGCCACATCTTCTTGCTGACGGTTGATATAACCTTCGTATTTCACTGCAATTTCAATTTGCTCACCGACAAAGGCAGAAACTTCTGAACCCGTGAGTTCTGCAATTTGAGCGAAGCTAATGTTAGGACGTTTCAACAAATCAATAGCAGAACATTCTTTAGACAGATCTGCACCGGTCATTTCAACGAATTTTTTACCCATCGGGTTGTTTGGCGCAGCCCAAAGGTGTTGTAAACGACCTTTTTCTGTTTCTACCGCTTCCATTTTTTCACAGTAAGATTCCCAGCGCGCATCATCCACCAGACCCATTTCACGACCAATTGGCGTTAAACGCTGATCCGCATTGTCTTCGCGCAGCATCAAACGGTATTCGGCACGTGAAGTAAACATGCGGTACGGTTCTTTGGTACCAAGTGTAATCAGGTCATCTACAAGCACACCCATGTATGCTTCATCACGTTTAGGTGTCCATTGCTCCTGATCCCATGCACGGCGTGCCGCATTCAAACCTGCCAACAAACCTTGCGCACCTGCTTCTTCATAACCGGTTGTACCATTAATTTGACCTGCAAAGTACAGGTTATTGATGGCTTTAGTTTCCAATGAGAATTTCAAGGCTTGCGGGTTAAAATAGTCATATTCAATGGCATAACCCGGACGAAGAATATGTGCATTCTCCATACCACGAATTGAGCGCACCAATTCAAACTGCACATCAAATGGAAGCGATGTTGAAATACCGTTTGGATAAAGCTCATGGGTATCCAGGCCTTCTGGCTCAAGGAATACCTGGTGCGAATCTTTATCGGCAAATTTGTGAATTTTATCTTCAATCGATGGGCAGTAACGTGGACCTACGCCTTCAATCACACCGGTATACATTGGTGAACGGTCAAGTCCTCCACGAATGATGTCATGCGTGCGTTCATTGGTATGCGTAATATAGCAGTTGATCTGTTCCGGATGCATGGATGCATCACCCATGAATGACATGGTCGGAGACGGGAAATCCCCCGGCTGCGGAGTCATGACAGAAAAATCTACTGAACGTGCATCAATACGCGGTGGCGTACCTGTTTTTAAACGACCTACAGGCAAGTTTAATTCACGTAAGCGTGCAGCCAATGCAATAGATGGAGGATCACCGGCACGACCACCAGAGGCATTATTCAAGCCGATGTGAATCACACCACCCAAGAAAGTACCGGTCGTCAACACGACAGTTTTAGCATCAAAGCGGATGCCCATTTGGGTCACAACACCTTTAACGGTATCGCCTTCAACAATCAGGTCATCTGCCGCTTGCTGGAAAATATCCAGATTCGCCTGATTTTCCAGAGTATGACGAATTGCAGCTTTAAAACGTACACGGTCAGCTTGGGCACGTGTTGCACGTACTGCAGCACCTTTACGTGAATTCAGGATACGGAACTGAATACCACCTTTATCGGCAGCCAATGCCATTGCACCGCCCAAAGCATCAATTTCACGAACCAGATGTGATTTACCAATACCACCAATGGCCGGGTTACAGCTCATCTGCCCTAAAGTCTCAATGTTGTGAGTCAAGAGCAGAGTCTGTCGACCCATACGCGCTGCAGCAAGGGCTGCTTCGGTACCTGCGTGACCGCCACCGATAACAATGACATCGTAAACTTTAGGATAATGCATAATGGTTTGAGAGATAAAAAATGATGACGGAGTATTATATCAAAACTGAACAAAATAAGTTGACAAAATGAGTCGAATTTCTTGAAGAAGATTGAAGAGATTTTTAACCTTTTAATGTTGCAATGTAATTCCGCTTTTCAGACTCGCTATAGAAATGAAACATTTAAGTAAATTTTTTTACTTGATTAGCATTGTTTAAATTTGATTACTTTTTAATCTATAGATTGAATACATTACGAACAAAGGTATAAAAGATGAATAAGAATATTTTCCTCTCATCCATACTCTGTGGTTTATGTCTTGCGCCATTTGCAGCTTCAGCAAATGATAAGGTCGAAAAGGTATATGATACTCAAAGGTACCAAAAGGCGTGTAAAGGTAAAAGTCAGGGTGCACAGGTGAGTTTTGCATATCGAGGTATTATCTGGAATGGTACCTGTGAACCTCAATTCTTTCCTTCAGTAAAAAATTCGTCCATCGCAGGAGATGAACCTGAGTTAACCAGTGCATGTAGCGGAGATACCGGTGCAACAACTGTAAACATCAACGGGACTGAAGTTAAAGGTAAATGTACTTTAGGTTTTATGGCTCCTCGTCCTTCTTCTCAACCCCAAATGCAGATGCAGCATGCTCAACCAGAAATGCAAACCCAGCCTCAAATGCAGCCAAAACCTGAGATGCAACCACAATAATCACCATAAAATGTTAATTTTATTAAAATTATTAACGGGTAAAATACCTAGGTTTTACCCGTTTCATATATTGCTTATTTAAAAATCTTGTTTAAACTCTACGGATATCAAAGGATAAAAACAATAAAGGATATTCAATGGATTCAGGTCTCTTTACCCTTTTTTTACCTCTTATACTTGCTTTTATGATGATTGGTTTAGGGCTTGAACTCACAGTTAAAGATTTTCTTCGTATCCGTCATCACCCTAAAGCTATTTTTTTAGCTTTATTTTCGCAACAAGTCATTTTGGTTGGCGTGGCATTTTTTATCTGTATTTTATTTAAGCCTTCTCCACTTTTAGCGATTGGCTTAATGTTGCTTGCCGCTTCTCCTGGTGGCCCTACAGCAAATTTGATTAGCTATATTTTCAAGGGAGATGTGGCGTTAAACCTCACCCTTACAGCCCTTAATTCTATTATCTGTACCTTTACCCTGCCGTTTATTGTCAATTTATCCATGCATTATTTTTTAGGTGAGTCGCAAAGTGTTGCCATGCCTATTGAAAAAATAACCCAAGTCTTTTTAATTATTTTTGTTCCGGTTTGTTTGGGTATGTTGATTCGTTCACTTACCCCCAACACTGCATTGCAACTCAACAAACCCATGCGATTATGTTCAGTAATTTTTTTATTTTCGATTTTCTTGTATGCCCTTTATAAAGAACGATTCAATGTCACCGAATACTTTTCCGAGATTGGGGTTGCCATCGCGCTGTTTTGCCTCATCAGTTTTTTAGTGGGTTATCTAGTTCCACATTTATCTGGAATTTCCGACAAACAGGCACGCGCATGTACATTTGAAGTAGGAATTCACAACACAGGCATGGCGCTTACTATTGCACTTTCCGTGTTATCAAATACCACCATTGCCATTCCCGCAGGAATTTACACTATTTTTATGTATATTTTTGCCACATTATTCGGCATGTTATTAAATAAATTCGCAGCTCATCCAGCGGCTATAACGCCCTGATTTCGCTTCTGTAAATAAAGAGTGCAAACTGCTTCTTTTGCTTTTTCAAGATAGTTTTCATCAATATATAGTGGTTTCAGCCTGAGTTCCGTTACAATGGCATTTTTAAAAACACAAATTTAGGTTATCTCCGTGAAGTGGTTACAAATTCATATTACTGTTGAGCAGGCTCAAGTCGATTTTACTGAAACATTATTAAGTTCATTGGGTGCAGTGAGCGTAACTTTAGACGATGCTGAAAATCAGGACTTGCTTGAACCACTTCCAGGTGAAACGCCTCTGTGGAATAAAGTCATTGTAACCGGTATCTATGCGCAGGAAGATGATGAAGAAATTGATGTAGATGCCCTCATTACCTTTATTACTGCACAGATGCCTGAAGCACCATTACGTTACGAGTTTCTTGAAGACCAAGAATGGGAACGTACCTGGATGGATACCTATGAGCCTATTCAAATTGGCGAGAAATACTGGATTGTACCTGAATGGATGGAAGCTCCTGAAGCCGATGCAGTAAATATCAAGCTTGACCCAGGTCTGGCTTTTGGTACCGGTAACCATGCCTCAACTTTCCTTTGCCTGCAATGGCTCGGCAAAGTCGATCTCAAAGATAAAATTGTCATCGATTATGGTTGTGGTTCAGGCATTTTAGGGGTTGCCGCTTTATTACTGGGCGCAAAAAAAGTCTATGCTACCGATATTGACCCACAAGCTGTACTGGCAACCAAACAAAATGCAGAATTGAATGGTGTACTTGAAAATCTGTATGTTGGACTACCTGAAGAGTTCAATAAAGAGCTGAAAAATCAGAAAGCAGATGTGTTTGTTGCCAACATTCTGGCAGGTCCCTTAATGGAGCTTGCGCCTGAATTCGCAACTTTGGTTAAATCTGAGGGGGAGTTCGCACTTGCCGGCATATTAGAAGAGCAAGTTGCTGATGTTTCTAGTGTTTATTCTGAATTTTTTGATATACTGCAAGTCGAAAAACGTGACGAACATTGGTGTCGAATTTCGGGTAAACGCAAAAATACCCCTGCTAATCATGAATAGACTATGAGCGAAAAACAAACCTGCTGCCCCAACTGTTTTACCAAGTACAAAGTCTCTGTGGCTCAACTTACAGTTGCTCGCGGCATGGTTTGTTGTGCCAAATGCTCAACCAACTTTAATGCATTGAGTCATCTGGTCGTAGAGAAAGAAGAGGCTTTTTCTCTCCCTCAAGCAACTCCCTCTTTAGATCCAGCCAAACAAACTTCTTTATCCAATGCATTCATTAAAGAACAGTTCATTACAGAACAGAAACCGGTAAAACATTTATTGGATATTTTCGATCATAAAGTTGAAAACTCGAATATCGATTTAAAAACTTATCTCAATAACTTGAATTATTTTAGTACAGAACCGATTGGCAACTACCCCACACTAAACTGGTCAGAAAAAGCTGAACAAGAGAAAAAATATGGTGCGCGGCATTATGTTTTATGGGGAACAATCAACTTATGTTTAGTCAGCTTGCTTGTTTTTCAGTTTTTCTGGTTTAATCCGAAAATTTTAAACAATAGCCCAGTATTCAGTGCTTTGTTTAATACAGCATGTCAGGCACTTAAATGTTCGGTTATGGAAGAAAATTATCGACTACTCTCTACCAACAAGTTAAAGGTTAAACAAATTTCCAAACAAGAAACCCAGTTTAGCGGAGAACTAATTAACTATCATACTCAAAGCCTGGCTCTTCCAATGATCAGGGTGGATCTGAAAGCAAATGGGGAAACCATCTCGACCTATTCCTTTAAGCCTTCTGAATATCTGATTACGAGTCTGCAAGGAATTCAACGAATTCCCCAGAATAGTCCTTTTAAATTCAAATTTAGCGTTCCTATGCCACGCAAAAGCTTTGACACTTATAGTTTAGAAATAATTCGCCCGTAACATTGAAAAAAACTATTAAAAAATACAAAAAAATGTAAAAAAAATGTAGTTTTCTTGCTCACTTTTTCTTAGACAATGCTATCATACGCGCCACGAAAGCTTAGTGCTGCAAACTCCTCGAAAATTTTTACAACAAAATTGTCTAACTGAAATGCGCTTTATTAAATATAGCGTATTGAGTAGATTTTTTTGTTTTGATTTTGGGTGGTAACAAATATTAATCTATTGTTACGCTTAAATTTCGATCAAAAACGTCGAGTTGTGGCAAGCTAAATGATCAAGTTTTAGAACTTCCGTTTTAGGATCTAAAACGGGGTTCATTGAATTTCTATAGACCACTTTTATATATCTCTTTACCCAAGTGATATTTGATTTTTCGGATTAATTCGCATGAATAGCAAGTCTCCTATTTTTACTGCACAATCTGATGTCGCTCTTCGTATTCACGTAGATCGCGCAGTTCGCCATTACTTTGCACAATTGCAAGGCGAGCAACCCTCTCAGGTGTATGACATGGTGCTGGCAGAAATGGAGAAACCTCTTTTATCTGTTGTTTTAGAATACACTCGCGGCAACCAAACCCGCGCTGCTGAAATTCTAGGCCTTAACCGTGGTACTTTGCGCAAAAAGTTAAAAGCTCACGGTTTAATGAGTGAATAAGTGATAAAATGCTTGCGGTTTCCGCAGGCATTTTTTTTGGCCTGCTATTTAGCTTTTTGATTTAATTCTTGATAACTGTGACGACATCATGACTATTAAACGTGCTTTAATCTCTGTTTCTGACAAAACCGGCATTGTCGAATTTGCACAAGACCTTGCTGCTCTTGGGGTAGAAATTTTATCTACTGGCGGTACTTACAAACTTTTAAAAGACAACAATATCGCTGTAGTTGAAGTTTCAGAGCACACCGGTTTCCCAGAGATGATGGACGGACGTGTAAAAACACTTCACCCGAAAATCCATGGTGGTATCCTCGCTCGTCGTGGTCTAGACGAAGCTGTAATGGCTGAACACAACATCGATGCCATCGATCTGGTTGTGGTGAACCTTTACCCATTTGCTGCAACTGTAGCAAAACCAAACTGTTCACTGGCTGATGCAATTGAAAACATCGACATCGGTGGTCCTACTATGGTTCGTGCAGCTGCGAAAAACCATGCATCTGTAGGTATTGTTGTAAATGCTGCTGACTATGCGACTGTAGTTGCCGAGCTTAAAGCTGAAGGTGCATTGTCTTATGCAACTCGCTTCGACTTAGCGGTGAAAGCATTTGAACACACTGCACAATATGACGGCATGATCGCTTCTTACTTAGGCGCTCGCGTAGGTAAAGAAGAAGGTCAAGCAGACAAATTTGCACGTACTTTCAATACTCAATTGAATAAAGCCCAAGACCTTCGTTACGGTGAAAACCCACATCAAGCTGCTGCTTTCTATGTAGAAGCTAATGCAACAGAAGCTTCTGTTTCAACTTCGAAACAGCTGCAAGGTAAAGAACTTTCTTACAACAACATTGCAGATACAGATGCAGCACTTGAATGTGTGAAATCATTTGCGAAGCCTGCTTGTGTGATTGTAAAACATGCGAACCCGTGTGGCGTTGCAGTATCGCTTGACGGTATTAAAGCTGCTTATGATCTTGCTTATGCAACTGACCCTGAATCTGCATTCGGTGGCATCATTGCATTCAACCGTGAATTAGACGTTGCAACTGCGCAAGCGATTGTTGACCGTCAATTCGTTGAAGTGATCATTGCGCCAAGCGTAGCTGAAGGCGTACTTGAAATCACTGGTGCGAAGAAAAACGTCCGTGTTCTTGTATGTGGTGAATTGCCAGCAATTGATGAGCGTAAAGCACAGCTTGACTACAAACGTGTAAACGGTGGTTTACTGGTTCAAGATCAAGACTTGGGTATGATCACCAAAGATGATCTTAAAGTTGTGACTAAACGTGCACCGACTGAGCAAGAAATCGATGACATGATCTTCGCCTGGAAAGTTGCGAAATATGTAAAATCTAACGCGATTGTTTATGCGAAAAACCGTCAAACCATTGGTGTCGGCGCAGGTCAAATGAGCCGTGTAAACTCTGCTCGTATTGCTGCGATCAAAGCTGAACATGCTGGCTTAGTGGTTGAAGGTGCTGTCATGGCGTCTGATGCATTCTTCCCATTCCGTGATGGTATTGATAATGCTGCTAAAGCAGGTATTAAATGCATTATCCAACCGGGTGGTTCTATGCGTGATGAAGAAACAATTGCTGCTGCTGACGAAGCTGGTATTGCAATGGTCTTCACTGGCATGCGTCACTTCCGTCACTAAGTGATTGGATATTAATGTAATGACAAAGTCATCTACATTTAGACAAATAGATTTCTAATCTTGCATAAAGTCCTCTCCTATTTTTAGGTTGAGGACTTTATGTCATTTTCGATTCATGGAGTATGAACCGATGAATATTTTAGTTTTGGGTAATGGCGGTCGTGAACATGCTTTGGCATGGAAAATCGCGCAAGATGACAAAGTCGCAAAAGTATTTGTAGCACCGGGTAATGCAGGTACTGCAACAGAAAATAAATGCGAAAATGTTGCGTTAAATATTTTAGACAATGCTGCAATTATCGACTTTGCTAAAAACAATGCAGTTGATCTAATTGTCGTTGGTCCTGAAGCACCACTGGTAAATGGTGTAGTCGATGCTTGCCGCGCGGCTGAGCTTAAAATCTGGGGTCCAACTCAATTTGCTGCACAGCTTGAAGGCTCTAAAGCATTCGCCAAGCACTTCTTAAAACGTCACAACATTCCTACTGCTTTCTATGACGTATTTACTGAAGTAGATGCAGCCAAAGCATTTGTTGAGAAAAATGGTGCGCCAATCGTAATCAAGGCCGATGGTCTTGCTGCGGGTAAAGGCGTAATCGTTGCCATGACCAATCAAGAAGCATTTGATGCCATTGATGACATGCTGGCTGGCAACAAATTTGGTGATGCTGGTTCTCGCGTTGTGATCGAAGAGTTCCTTGCAGGTGAAGAAGCATCTTTCATTTGTATGATTGATGGCGACAACATCTTGCCAATGGCAACATCGCAAGATCACAAACGTATCTTTGAAGGTGACCAAGGTCCAAACACTGGTGGTATGGGTGCTTACTCTCCTGCTCCTGTTGTGACTGCTGACGTTTTTGAAAAAGTCATGAAAGAAGTCATGCGTCCAACCGTTGATGGCATGAAAGCTGATGGTCATGTCTATACAGGTTTCTTGTATGCAGGCTTAATGATTGATGAACAAGGTCAACCTAAAGTGATCGAATTCAACTGTCGTTTTGGTGATCCTGAAACCCAGCCTATCATGATGCGTTTAAAATCATCTTTAGTGGATCTGGTTGAAGCAGGTATTGCAGGTAGCTTACCTGCGGACGCTGAATGGGATGAACGTAAGACTGTCGGTATCGTACTGGCATCTAAAGGTTATCCGGAAACTTCAAGCAATGGTGATGTAATTTCAGGCTTAAACACTGAAATGGTAGATACAAAAGTATTCCATGCAGGTACAAAAGCCAATGAAAAAGGTGAAATTGTGACTGCTGGTGGTCGTGTGCTTTGCGTAACTGCACTCGGCAATACCATCGGTGAAGCACAAGCCAAAGCTTTGGAACTTTGCCAAAAAGTGACTTTTGATGGTGTTCAATACCGTAAGGATATTGGTTACCGCGCAATTGCACGCGAAAATGCTTGATTGATTTAATTCAGCAAAAAAACCCGCCTAGTGCGGGTTTTTTTAATGTATATTAATTTTATTCTATAAAATCATTTACTTAAAAATGCTCAGTACTCTATTTACTCAAGGTTCAGAAAAAATACAATATTTAGGTACTTGCTATACACAAGATTGTTTAGAAGCTTTAGGATTTATACTTCAAACACAACAAAATATAGAAAAAGCTATCCTTCTATCAAATAAACAATATCATGCATTCTTAATTATTTCTGAAAGAAATACTTACGTAGTCCGATCAGGATTTACATCCGGTTATATGGGTGAGGGTCCAAAAGGTCTAGCATCTTCGCTTCAACTTCTCCTGAAACATCAAATAGACATTGAAGAAGTTAATATTTCCGAAAAACTAATGAAGAAAGTTAATAAAGCATTAATTTTAGAGTCGGATGTAAAACACATATTAGAAAGTAAATTTGTTCGCCCTTTACGTATTCATGAATATATTTATACAATCTATGAAACATTAGAATATCAACAAATCAATGATCGACATTATCCAATTGAGCTTAGCTATCACCTTATCGACCCTCGTATTTTTGATTTAGCTTTAAAATTTAAGGAAGAGCCTAACAATGCAATTATGACAGCATATGCCAGACTTGAAGACATACTTAGACACAAAACCAAGACAGATTTATTTTCTTCAAATCTGCTCAAGACTGCATTCATTTCTGATAAACATAAATCAATGTACAAGTGGAATGTAGATAATGAAGAGGTATCAAATGCTATAGGACGCTTGTTCACTCACATTTTTACAGCATATAGAAAGGAACGCGCCCACGGAGAAATCAATAAACACTACAAAATGCAAATACGCGAATTTATGCTAATTAATGAACTTTATCTTTTAGAGAATGAATCAATACCAAACAATTAGTATTTTTCTCTGTACACGACAAAAATAGATAACTCATTGAAATAATGTCACAATAATTGTTTTCTAACGACGAATACTATGACACATCTCAATGAGTTATATCTTATCTTAAACAAATCTCTAAAATG